>CAVDEO010000077.1:4487-11077 GCA_963607915.1 bacterium | reverse complement strand
TTAATGATAAAAGTTTAATATGACAATAACCTTGACAGGGATGATGGGATGCGGGAAGAGCAGCGTCGGCCGGGAACTGGCGGGGCTGCTTTCGCTGCCTTTCATCGATCTGGACGGGTACATAGAAACTTGTGAGGGACGGAGCGTCAGGGAGATTTTCTCGGCCGTGGGAGAAACGGAGTTCAGAGCACTGGAACTCAAGGCATTGAAGGAAATTCTTTTTCAGGGCAAGTCCCCGGAAGCAGCCGACAGACGAGAACATGACGGCAGTGAGCATTCTGACAAGGAGGGTTGCCCCCGAAGCAGGAATCTTGTTCTCGCCCTCGGCGGCGGGACGCTCACCACTCCCGAATGCGCGGCACTTGTGGCAGAGCACACGTTCTGCATATACCTCAAGACATCCGCAGACACTCTCTTCGCCCGCCTCGAAAAAGAGTCCGCAGACCGGCCGATGCTTAACCAGCTTGCGCAAACCGACGGCACGCTCTCCGAAGCGCACAACGGAGCGGGCTGCCCTGCCAATCCATCGGAACCCCACGCACAGCGGCTTCTCCTGCGCATCAGCGAACTCCTCCGGCAACGCGAACCGCTCTACGAAAAAACCGCCCGCCGCACAATCGCGACCGACGGCCTCTCCATAAGCCAAATCGCCGCCGCCATCTCCAAACTACCGAACGAATCGGTCACAAATCACCGAACAGAATCGCCACAAATCACCGAATAAATCAGAAACTGCTGTTTATCCCCAATCTCACAATGACTTGAACAAATCGTCGAGCGTCACAACGCTTTGAATCTCGCCGGAGCATTCATTCTGGGTGAGGCCGGAAGAGGCAATCAGGGTCAGATGGAGAGCGGATTTTGTCCCGGTCGTTTCGCGGAAGTCCTCCATTCTTTCATTCATCTCCGCGAGGTATTTTTCCGTGACGGTGTAGGGGCGGATGGAGAACTTGGCCTCGCACACGTTGATTACCTGGTCCCGACGCTCTATAAGCATATCAATCTGACGTCCCTTAACTCCCTTTTCCTTGTTTCCTGGCCTGCTCCACGAGCACACATTGCTCAGTACCCCGCGTATTCCGAGACGTTCCTTTATCTGCTGAATGTGGCTGAAACAAAGCTGCTCAAAGGCATAGCCGGACCAGGCCCTGCGTGACGGGTCGTCTATTGAATTGGACCAGAAAGACTCGTCCTTTCCGTCTCCTTTTCTGACGAACTTCAGATAGAACAGAATGAACATATCACTCAGCTGGTACATGGTGTCACGGTCTTTTTTGCCGAATGCTGAATATGAACGGATGAAATCGCAGTTCATCAGATTTTCAAGGACAACGGTAAGCGCTCCTCCGTCCGAGAACTTCACATCATTACATATCTCTTTTCTCGTCATGCCCTTGGTATGTTTGGCAAGTGTCTCTATTACACGCCTATATATCTGGGAATCCTTGAACAATGACTTGAGCAGCACATTGTATTCTCCGTCCAGTTCGGCATTTCTCCTGAAGAAAAGGAAATCTATGTTCTGCGGAAGACTGTTGCTCCTTTGAAGCAAGTCAAGGTAATATGGAGTTCCGCCGAGAATCATGAAGCACTCAGCAATCTGATGGCGCGTCCATTTTATTCCCTTCCTTTCAAAAAAAAGCGACATCTCATGAAGGCTGAACTGAGACAGCTTAACCTTGCGCGTAACCCTGTTGTGAAGCCCGCCTTTCTGTGCTATGACATTGTCGTTCATCCATGTCGTGGCTGACCCGCACACCACTATCATAAGGTTATCCCGCGACGATGCCCAGTCATTCCAGAAATTTTCGAATGCACGGACGAATTTGGATTTGGGTGTGTCGAGCCAGGGCATCTCGTCGATGAAAACAAGAATACGCTTCTTGTCAATCGTTTCGAGATAATTCCGAAGCAGCCCGAAAGCCTCGTTCCAGTCCTTCGGCATGGGATAAAAGACTCCGGAGCTTTCCACGAGCTTTCTGTTCCACAAATAAAGTTCATCCGCAAGCTTCCCTTCGTATTGTCCGGTGACGCAGAAATCGAGCCTGTCCTGAAACAGTTTCTTTACAAGATAGGTCTTGCCTATTCTTCTTCTGCCATACACTGCCACAAGTTCCGGTTTTCCCGAATTATAGGCCTCTTCAAGGAGGCTGATTTCCAGTTCTCTGCCAATTATTTCCTTTGCCATAAGACATTATTGTTTTGCGACAAAGGTATAAAAAAATGAGTTATCGCACAATAATAAATGAAATAGTTGTGCGACAAGTGTCTAAAATTTTGAGTTATCGCACAACCATAGCAAAGCACGGAACACGTTCTGCATCCATCTGACGGCATCCGCAGACACTCTCTTCGCCCGCCTCGAAAAAGAGTCCGCAGACCGGCCGATGCTTAACCACGCCTCACGGTCTCGACAGACGGTCTCTCGGCAAAACAGACTGCCGATTCTATCCTTGCAAGAATGCTCAACGTTCCGTCTTCCTTCTTGATTGCCATCCGGTAGCCGACGGCGGGACTGTCGTCTTCCGGGATGGAGAATATGTTGAGAACATCGCCATAGACGGATTCTTTGACGAAATGGACATCCACACGGATGGGGCGGTCGGCGGCGACGAGTTCTATCGGAAGTTCATCGGTGAGAAGGTCGATATAGCGGAGAGTGTTCATGTGACGGTTGAAGTCTATATCCATATATTTGACCTTGTGGGACGCACACGGTTCTGCGTCAAAGGGCTTCAGTTTCACCGGAGCCGCGCACGGAAGAGGCTTGTCCGTAATCGTATGACCGGCGGACTCTGCAATCGTCGCCATGGGCGCAGGCCTTCTCCGCGCGAAGTCTATGAGGCACCAGGTCGACACTGAGCGGCCGAAACAGTTTCCCTTTGAATCCAGAAAGCGGAAGCATCGTGTCGTCGTCAGCGGGGCATATTCCGTAATCCATGTCTCCACCGTATATTCTTCCTGCTCCAAGGGCCTCCGGTCAAGTTCCACTGCAAGCCGCGACAAAACCCAGCCGAGGTTCATTTCTGAAAGCACGTCAATCCCGAACCCGTTCACACGGGCGTCTTCCCCGGCCGTATTCAGAATGGCGTTCACAACTGTCGAAAAGCGGGCCTTGCCCGTAAAGTCAATCTCCTGAGGGATAACCGTATATCTATAATATCTCGATTCCATAGCGCGCGCTGACTCAACAAAATCCGTGCAAGACTCATCTTCCCGCCGATGAAATTTTTCACATAATGCGGCGTTCGTCTCTTTGAAATCTGATTATTATGACTACTTTTGCAAAAGACAGAAAATGTCGGCTAATTTTTAATTTTTCAAAATCTTATGATTATGGCAACAAAGTATTCAGGAACTCAGACAGAGAAGAATCTGGAGGCGGCTTTCGCCGGCGAGTCACAGGCACGCAACAAATACACCTACTTCGCATCAAAGGCGAAGAAAGAGGGCTTCGAACAGATAGCCGCACTTTTCATCGAGACGGCCGAGAACGAGAAAGAGCACGCGAAGCTCTGGTTCAAGGAGCTTAACGGCATCGGTGACACGGCGCAGAACCTCGCTGCTGCGGCCGAGGGCGAGAACTATGAGTGGACAGACATGTACGACGGTTTTGCAAAGACGGCTGATGAGGAAGGCTTCCACGAGCTTGCGGAGAAGTTCCGCGGAGTCGCGGCCATCGAGAAACGCCACGAGGAGCGCTACCGCGCACTGCTCAAGAATGTGGAGACGGCGGCCGTCTTTGAGAAGTCAGAGGTCAAGGTCTGGGAATGCCGCAACTGCGGGCACATAGTAGTGGGCACGAAAGCACCGGAAGTATGCCCTGTCTGCGCCCACCCTCAGGCATATTTCGAACTTCACAAGGAAAACTATTGATGGGGCTGACTAAAAAGTCCTGAAGGGACCGCGCCGGAAGCGCGAAATACGATTCGCCCCAAGGGCTGTCACTAAGTGACCTGGGGTTAGAAACAAGAGAGAGGATGACCTTTCGGCCACCCTCTCTCTTGTTTTCCCGGCAGTCCGACATCGCAGACCGCTTTTTATTCGCCCCGCCTAAGCGATGCGGGCGGCAGCGTCCTTATAATACTTCTGATTTACAAAGACATCCTCCTTGTAAGGATTGATGTGGCGCTTCTTCGCCTGGCAGATGATATACCCGAGAGCGATGATGTTCACAATCAAAGCAAGCGCGCTCACGATTGTCATGGCGGTAGGGTCTGCGTTTGCGCTTCCTCCCTCGACGATGCCGTTCAGAGTGCCGTCAGCATAGAGAGACGGAAGGGTTGCCCATTTGCTTGCGGCTGTCCCGTCCGGGAAAGTCACCTGGAAGAGCGGGTACACCTGAGCGAACATACACCAGATTGCAAGGGTGTTGGCACGGTTCATAATCCAGCCGCCGCGGTTCCAGCAGAGGGCTGCGATGGTAGGGGCGAGCAGAAGAGCGACACCGCAGTACCATGAATGCGTCGGCAGACAGTTGTAGGTGTAGGCGAAGTTCCAGACATCATAGACGACGATATAGACCCAGGTCATATCAGGCCAGAGCATATCCTTCCTGTCCTTTGACGCATAGACGCTCCACCACGCGGTCATACAGAAGATGTTGAGCAGACCGGCGATTCCGTTCATCACATTGTGCCAGCCTCCGTAGAGCCACACCTGCTCCGGGGACAGATACCAGCTGTACCATCCCTTGATGGCGGTCTCGAAGTCGGATGCCACGGCGATGAGGATGTTGATGGCGACGATTATGAAAGGGAACGGTTTGAACCAGTGCTGTTTGCCTATGCCCCATTCATATTTGATCATCATGAATCCGATACAGCCGGTGAGGGCGGCATAGAGCTTGGCATAGTGGAACCAGCCGTTCATATAGAGGTAGGTCTGGTTGTTGAGAGCCCACTCGGCCCCGACTTTCGCACCGATCTGGATTGCCACGAAATAGGCGGTGAGAGCCAACGGAATGGCGAAGAACATCACTGCGCCTCCGAACTTGGTCCGTCTGGCGAATTCATTGAGAAGTATAAGTCCTATAAGGACTCCGAACATGGCAAGCCACTGATAGACCGCCAGGTCCCCATAAACATGAAACAACATAATTTGAGTTATTAGTTTTACTTTCGCTTTCGAGGAGGGACGCCCGGATGTCGGAATTGCATTCGGCAGCCCGCGAAATCCCCAAAAGCGGGTCAAATGTAATCATTTTCTGTCAAAACCCGCACATTCCCGGCGAAATTGTAAATATCTGAGGCGAATCCGGCAGTTCCAAAGCTAAGAGACCATATTTGCCCGAGAAATAAAAATTCTTGCTAATTTTGCGGGATATTGTGAACACAGACTATGGAAAGAAGAACAAGAGTGAGATTCGCGCCGTCGCCGACAGGCCCGCTCCATATGGGAGGAGTCAGGACAGCGCTCTATAACTATCTGTACGCCAAACAGCACGGCGGAGATTTCATCATCAGGATTGAGGACACGGACTCGCAGAGGTTCGTTCCGGGGGCGGAGGCCTACATCATCGAAGCCCTCAACTGGTGCGGAATCATTCCGGACGAGGGCGTGGACGAGAACGGCAAGGTTGTCGAGGTCGCTTCCGAAAAGCATCCGCACGCGCCGTACAGGCAGAGCCAGAGACGCGGAATCTACCGTAAATATGCCGAGGAACTGGTCGAAAAGGGCTACGCCTACTACGCTTTCGACACCGCCGAGGAACTTTCGAAGATACGCACGGAGATGGAGGCCCGCAAGGAGACTTTCATCTACAACCACGGCACGCGCCTGTCCCTGCGCAATTCCCTGAGCCTCCCTGCGGACGAAGTCAGGAGGCTTCTGGAGGAGAGGACGGACTGGACCATCCGCTTCAAGATGCCGGAGGACAGGGTCGTGAAGATGGACGACCTCATCCGCGGACACGTGGAGGTCAATTCCGGCACGCTCGACGACAAGGTGCTCTGGAAAAGGGCTGACGAGCTTCCGACCTACCATCTCGCGAACATAGTCGATGACCACCTGATGGAGATTACCGAGGTGATCCGGGGCGAGGAGTGGCTTCCGTCGCTTCCGCTGCACTACCTGCTCTACGAGGCTTTCGGCTGGCAGGACACTATGCCGCGCTTCGCCCACCTCTCGCTGCTTCTCAAGCCGGACGGCAAGGGCAAGCTCAGCAAGAGGGACGGGGACAGGCTCGGCTTTCCCGTGTTCCCGCTCCGCTGGGTCAATGCCGAGGGCGAGGTTTCACGCGGCTACCGCGAGGACGGATATTTCCCGGAGGCTTTCGTGAACATGCTGGCGATGCTCGGATGGAATCCGGGAGACGACCGCGAACTCTTCACGATGCCGGAACTCATCGAGGCGTTTTCGCTTGAGAGGGTGGTGATGCACGGGGCGAAGTTCAACCCGGAGAAGGCGAAATGGTACAACAGGGAATATCTCCGGAGGAAGTCCGACCACGAGCTGACGAAACTCTTCAAGCAGACGGTGCTCTCGCAGCACGGAATCACCGCACAGTGCCCGAAATGCGCTGAGAAGCACGGGGTCGAGTACCGCAGCGAACCGGATTTCGAAGGGAAATGGTTCCCGAAGGAATATGT
>CAVDEO010000077.1:0-4180 GCA_963607915.1 bacterium | reverse complement strand
CTTGCGCTTGCGGGGAGGTCGAGCGGGCTTGGCATCGCCGACATCGTGACGCTCATCGGGCGGGAGGAGTTCTCTCGCCGGATTGAAAATGCCGTAACAAGACTTGGAAGGTAATTATGAAAATCGGTATATGCAACGACCACGCGGGAGTGGAATATAAATTCGCCATTGTCAAGCACTTGCAGGACAAGGGCTATGAGATTGTGAATTTCGGGACGGACAGCACGGAGAGCATGGACTATCCGGATGTCGCGCACCCGCTCGCCATCGCGGTGGAGAACGGCGAGGTCGATCTCGGAATCGCTCTCTGCGGGACGGGCAACGGGATGGCGATCACCCTCAACAAGCATCAGGGCATCCGCGCCGGACTTGCGTGGAATGTGGAGGTCGGAAAGCTCGTGAAGGCGCACAACAACGCGAACGTGCTGGTGATGCCGGCCCGGTTCATTCCGCTTGAGACTGCGCTGGAGATTGTGGATGCCTGGCTGGGGACTGAGTTTGAGGGGGGACGGCATTCTCGGCGCATCGAGAAAATGATGTGCAAAAAAGCGGATTGCGGCGTTGGACTTCAATAATTCAAATCCTCACAACCGACAGGTTGCTGCGGTTTGAATTTTTCGTCCGCCTTGCACTCCATCTTTTTATCACATCATTTTGCAGCCGCTTCCCAGAAGTTCACAGTTTGATTCTCAAAACAGATTTTTAGAATTTCTCAGTCGCGTCTCAATACCGATTCTTAAACTTGTTTCCACAGATGTTTGTGCCGGATATGACATCGGCTCCGTTGAGCCGGAACATCGAGGACTACCCGGAAGGGATAGTCCTTGTTGTTGACAAGCCCTACCGCTGGACTTCGGCGGATGTCATCCGCAAGGTCAAGCGGCTCGCGTGCAGGCATTTCGGAAAGAAGAACCTGAAAGTCGGCCACGCCGGGACGCTTGACCCGCTCGCCACCGGAGTGCTGCTCGTGTGCATCGGCAACGCGACAAAAAGGGCGGAACAGCTTCAGGCTCACGACAAGGAGTATGTCGCCGGCATCTCGTTCGGAGCGACGACCCCGTCCTACGACCTTGAAAAGGACATAGACCGCCGCTTCCCGACGGAGAATGTCAGTGAGGCCGCCGTCCGTGAGGCTCTCAAGGGCTTCCTCGGCGAGCAGGAACAGGTCGCTCCCCTTTTCAGCGCCAAGTCGGTGGACGGAGTCCGCGCCTACGAACTCGCCCGCAAACTCTACCGCCGCCAACAGACCGCAAACGGCTCCGGAGGGTCTTCCGATAACATCTCGGATGAAATTCTGACAAGCGATTCCGGAAAGCCTTCAGGAAACACCTCAGAGGAAATCCCGGCACACAATTCCGGAGAGCCTTCAGGAAACCCCTCAAAGGAAATTCCGGCACGCAATTCCGGAAAGCCTTCAGAGAACATCTCGGAAGAAATTCCGGCACACAATTCCGGTGAGCTTTCAGAAAACCCTTCAGAGGAAATTCCGGCACACGATTCCGGAGGGTCTTCAGATAACTTCTCGGAAGAAATCCGGGCAAAGGGGGCGGAAGAGCCTTCAGGAAACACCACGGAGGAGCGGCCGGACTCACAGTTCGACACCCGCGCCGCGGAGCTGCTGCGCACGGCCCGCATCCGCATCGACAGCCTTGAACTCCTGAATTTCAGCCCGAACGGCACTCCCCTTCACGCCCCCGGGACAGCTCCCGACTACGACGGAATGAGCGAAAAGGAAATCGCCCGTGCCAAGGAGAAGAACAGCCGCATCAACATCACCGACATCTCCCCCCTGCACCTCCCGCTCGCCGAAGTCCGCATCAGCTGCAGCAAAGGCACCTACATCCGCGCCTTCGCCCGCGACCTCGGAGAAGCCCTCGGCTCCGGTGCTTTCCTGAGCCACCTAACCCGCTCCCGCAGCGGAGACTATCCCATTTCCCGGGCCCTCAGCATCTCCCAAGTCACAGCCCTGTTCCAAGACGGCAATTGACCACACCCGCGACAATCAGCCGCTTCAAACTCCGACTCTTGCTGCGATATTGCAACTCACAGGTCACGAAATCTCAATAAATCAACAAAAAATTGCACAGGAAGATTTTTCTGTGTAATATTGCATAATGTTAATAGCCATTTATATAAATACACATTTACATTATGCGGTTCTACGACAGGGAAGATGAAATGCGGATTCTTCAAGAAAATGAGGCTCAGGCGGAAAGGACGGCTATGTTCACAGTCCTTATGGGACGACGGCGTGTCGGAAAGACATCGCTGATAATCAAGGCATTGGAAAACAAGGACGCTGCATATCTTTTTGTTTCCAGAGACAACGAAGCCATACTCTGCCGAAAGTTTCAGCGCTGTCTCGAAGAACAGTTGGGAATACATATCTATGGCGAACCGACATATTTCCGCGAGTTGTTTGAAGTCATCTTGCGTGAGTCGATGAACCGCCATTTTACCGTCGTATTCGATGAATTTCAGACCCTGTATAGAATAAACCCGGCAATTTTCAGCGAAATGCAGGATTTATGGGACAGGTATCACAGGGAGTCGAAGCTGAATCTGATAGTTGTGGGCAGCATACAGTCGCTGATGAGGCGGATTTTTGAGGACAGAAATGAGCCTCTGTATGGAAGGCCGACTTCAAAGTTCACTTTGCATCCGTTCAGGACTGATGTGCTGAAAGAGATACTCTCGGAACACTCGCCGAACTACGTGAATGAGGATTTGCTGTGCCTTTATATGATAACAGGAGGGGTGGCGAAGTATGTCGAACTGCTGATGGATGCACAATGCTATACGAAGGACAGGATGCTCGACTATGTGTGCCGTCAGGATTCCTATTTTCTTACGGAGGGGAAGGATATGGCAAATCAGGAGTTCGGCGAGGACGGGGTGACATATTTCTCTATCCTTCAGATGATTGCAGACGGGATGACCCGGAGGGGAGACATTGACGGCGCGATGCAGAAAGATATGGGCGTATATCTTCAGAATTTAGAGAAGAACTACAATATGATTTCACGGCTGAAGCCGCTTCTGTCAAAGCCGAACGGCAAAGTTTCCGCATATGAAATTTCTGACCCTTTCCTCCGTTTCTGGTTCCGCTTCATCTGTCCATATCAGTCATTGATTGAACGCAGGCAGTTGGAGCTGGTTCGCAATAACATTGCGGATAATTATGAACAGTTCAGCGGCCGGACTCTCGAACAATACTTTCGGGCGAAGACCCTTGAGAGCGGTCTATATACTCAGGTCGGCAATTGGTGGGACCGCAAGGGGGACAACGAGATAGACCTGCTGGCTCTCAACGAATTCAACCACGCCGCACTGGCCGCCGAAATAAAGCGCAACCCCGAAAAGATAAATCTCCGCTCACTTGAAACAAAGGTCGAAGCACTCAGAAAGTCTGATTTCGGGAAGTATTCGTTCTCCTTGCAGGCTCTGTCGCCGGAGGATATGTAGTCCCGCGGCAAAGCCACTGATGGCGATGTGAGACATTCAAGCTTAATTCAGCCGAAACTTTTCTTTATTCTCCACATTTTCAGTAATTTTGCGACAAATGTAAAATTGGTGACCGCTATGCTATACCCGATTGGAATTCAGACTTTTTCGGAGATTCGGAGAAACGGATATGTCTATGTTGACAAGACCGCGCAGCTTTACAGGCTTGCCAGTACGGGGAAATATTATTTTCTGAGCCGGCCCCGCAGGTTCGGGAAGAGCCTTCTCGTGTCCACGATGGAGGCGTATTTCAGCGGGAAGAAGGAGCTTTTCGGCGGGCTTGCGATGGATTCGCTCGAAAAGGAGTGGAAAGAGTATCCTGTGCTGCATCTGGATTTGTCCGGGGCTTCCTACAATAGTCAGGAAGTGATTCGTGCCAAATTGAATTCTTTCTTTTCAAAGTATGAGAACCTGTACGGAGTCCACAGCTCGGAAACCGTAGAAAGTGTCAGGTTCGAGAATCTGATTGAAGCCGTCAACGGACTGACCGGCCGTCAAGTCGTCATTCTGATAGACGAGTATGACAAGCCTGTCATAGATAATCTGACGCGCCCGGAACTGCGGGAGTTTTTCCGTGAGACCCTGCAGGGCTTCTACAGCGTGATGAAGTCGAAGGACGCTTACATCAAGTTCGGCTTCCTCACGGGAGTGACCAAAATCGGGCGTATGAGCGTGT
>CAVDEO010000076.1:0-11534 GCA_963607915.1 bacterium | reverse complement strand
GCCCGTTATGAGTCTGCAAACTTACAAAAAATATCGGCGGGGAATTATGCTTTCCCGCCGATATTTTTTGTGACGCGTTTTAGAGATTGGATTTGCACATATAGGAGAACGCCACAAACCGAATAGTTTTTACGGACACAAAGGTCGTACAATCCAATCCGGCAACAGTTGTAAAATCCGTTGTTTTAACTGTTGTTTTACCGTTCCGGAATACTAAAAAACGCAAAAATGGCACAAAACGAGCGCTGCACATGAAAATCTCGTCAGAGAATCGGGCAGACCCCCCCCTTCATCTTACGGTACCGGGTCGTATCCGCTTCCGCCCCAGGGGTTGCACCGCAGCAGTCTCCAGACAGTGAGGGCAAGTCCTTTGAACGGGCCGTGCTTCCGGAAAGCCTGCAGGGCATACTCCGAACAGGTGGGCGTGAACCGGCAGGTCGGCGGTTTGAGCGGAGAAATGCAGACCCTGTAGAACTTTATCAGCACGATGAACGGGAATATGGCGACCTTTCGCGCATATCCCTTGAATCCCGTCCATGAAACCTTATTGTTAATCATATTCCAGAAATCGTCTTCGAGAGAGTCTTGAATGTGCCCTGAACATGTTCTGAGCGGAGCCCCGGAGCCGGAGCAAAAAACGGGCAAAAATCTCAAAAAATTTTGGTCATTTTCAAAAAGAGGCTTATCTTTGCAGTCCCAATCGGGAGAACTCGGGGTGTGGCGCAGTTGGCTAGCGCATCTGGTTTGGGACCAGAGGGTCCTGTGTTCGAGTCACAGTACCCCGACGCAGCAGAGGATGACCGGAAAGTCATCCTCTTTTTGCTTTTCAAGCCTCTGCCACTTCGACCCCATTTTAGTCGGTATAATTGACATTTTCGGTTGGTAAAATCTCTGCAATCATTTGATTTATTTATATTTATGACTACTTTATTGAAAACGTTTTCAATAAAGTAGTCTCACTTTCGACCGGTTCACTCTCCGGTCTGCCGCATCATTGAATGTGCGGGGCGATTCTCCGCAGGATGTTGCCAATCTGGGTAAAGACGACCTCGTAGGGGAGGATTTCCCTGCTGTTGTAGATGAACAGGATGTCTGTCGGAGCGTCCTTGAGAAGGCTTTTCTGATGGCGGTAGGCTTCGCGGATGCGGCGTTTCATGAGGTTGCGCTTCACCGCCCTTTTGAACACCTTCTTCGGGACGGACACCATAATCCGGCTGTGACCCTCTCCGTGCAAGTGACAGAAGCGGAACGCTCCTTCAGTGCCATAGCGTCCCCCGGAAAGAAGTGCGGAGATGCTCTTCTCTCCACAAATCCGTTCTTCCTTGGAAAAAGTGAGGGGCGCGGTGTCCATATATCCTTATATCCTTGAATATGCGGTTTCTGAGAATATCCCTATTGAATATGCGCTTTCTGATGAATATCCTTATTATCCTTATTGAATATTCGCTTTCTGATGAATCTCCTTATTTCGCGAAACCGTTCTGAGGCCTCAAAAAGGCTTCCCGGAGGCTTCCTGCTGTTTTTCGTTTACAAGATAGATTTCAAGCGCCTTTGACACCGAAGGTATCTCGGGTGTCGGAGCGGAAATCTCAATCTTCAGTCCGGCCTCCTCCATCGCCTTAACGACTGACTTGCCGTAGGTGATGAACTTGATGTTCTCCTGTCTGAACTCCGGAAAATTCGCATAGAGGGATTTCACGTCAGCTGCGTTGAACACCACAACCACATCGTAATCGCGGAGTTTGACAGCCGTAAGATCCTGAGGAACAGACTTGACAAAGACTCCTGTCGTGAAATCATATTGTGTCGTCTCAAAGAGTCTGGTGATTGCATCCTTGCCTGCGGAGTCGCTGGTGGTGATGAGGAACTTCTCCCCCTTGTGTTTCGACCCCACAAGATTCAGAACGGATTCGGGCTTTCCGTCTCCGAAGAAAATCTTCCTCTTGCGATAGACGATATGCTTCTGGAGATAGTTGGCGACGATTTCCGTCGTGCAGAAATATTTCATCGTCTCGGGAATCCTGACGCGGAGTTCCTCGCAAATCCGGAAGAACGCGTCGATGGTCGTCCTTGCCGAGAACACTATGGCGGTGTAGTCAGATATGTTGATTTTCTGAGTTCTGAACTCCCGTGAAGTCAGCGGTTCCATCTTGAAAAACGGAAGAAAATCGAACTTGACTCCGAATTTTTCAGCAAGAGCATCGTAAGGAGAGGCCGTCTGCGGCTGCTTCTGTGAGATGAGAATATTTTTTGCGCCCATGTTGGAAGCTTCTGAAAGTTTGTCGATAAATCAGCGCTTACCCGGATACCGGAAGCACTGAAAATTGTCTAAAAAACCGCTGCCGAGGTCACAAGCAATGCTGTCGGCAGAATTTCAAGGGCGCAAAGGTACAAAATTGCTGTCAAATAATTGCTATCGGAGGCAAAAATTTGAAATCGGCGTATCAGGAACAGCAGATATAATGCTCCTGTCAGACAAAGTGTTATGATGTGGGCTATGTCATGGGGAGTGTCGCAGCAACCGAGCGTCACCGCCGCCGGGAACAGGACTGACAGCAGCAGAAGCCAGAAATTCCTGGGGCAGCCGACGGAGGTCTCCCGTACTTTTGAACTGAAACGGCGGAAAGGCATGATGTGCGACAATGCGGTGCGGAGCAGTCCATATCCGGCAGCCACTCCGGCGACTGCTGCCAGACTGAGCGGGGCGTCGAGCAAGGTCATCCATTCCGGGGCATACAGGCCGCATTTCCAGACGAGCGTAATCAGCGAGGGGAGGCTGAGCCAGAATACGAGGTCGCGGCTGCGCTGGACTTTCTTGCTGTCTTCAATCCGTATGTACGTTGCGGTTCTGAACAGTCCCGACAGCAGTTTCGGGAACAGGTCCACGAAGCGTGGCAGCACCGGCAGGAATGTCAGCATCGCCACTCCCGCCGCCACTGTCAATGTAATCTGCCCGGTGTCCATTTTTATATATCAATCGGTCGCCTTTGGTATTTAACCAGTTGTCTTTGGTTTTCAATCAGTTGCCCCTCTTGGCGTTATACCCGGCGGCCTTAAGCAAGGCGGTCACGCGGTCACGGAAATCGCCCTGAATGATAATCTCCCCGTCCTTGGCGCTGCCACCGACTCCGCATCCGCTCTTGAGCATCTTCCCGAGTTCTTTCAGGTCGTCACCGCTCCCGACAAATCCGCTCACGAGCGTCACCTGCTTCCCCGCCCGTCCTTTCCGGTCAATCTTCACCGTAAGATGCTGCCGCGAAGGTTCAAGTGTCTGAGCCTCCGCTTCATCCTCTGTCTGATATTGAAAGTCGGGGTTGGTCGAAAACACCACCCCGAGTCTGCTTTTCCAGTCGTTGTCCGCTGCCATGATGTTCTGTTCTTCCGAGTCCTGTATTGGGAATTTCCCGTCAGGCGTTTTTCATCCCCGGCGTTTATTTTTGCAAATATAGGCAATCTGTTCGTATATTTGTCGGTTATTCGCAAAACAAGAAGGCTTCTGCGCAAGCCGTGTGTGACTTATATGGACAAAAAAAGATTCAATCTCTGGAATTATGTGACTTCGGCGGTCGTGTTCGTGATTTCCGCCATCACATATCTTCTCACAATCGAACCCACCGCGTCATTCTGGGACTGCGGGGAGTTCATCGCTTCATCATATAAACTCGAAGTCGGACACCCGCCGGGAAACCCTGTGTTCCAGCTGATTGCACGGTTCTGCACGATGTTCACGGACAAGATGCACGCGGCCGTGGCGGTGAACTCGATGAGCGCGATATGCTCGGCTCTGACGATATTCTTCCTCTATCTCACCATCGTATTCCTCGCCAAGCGGATTGCGAAGCCGGATGAAAACGGGAAGTATTCGGTCGGCAAGGCAATCGCCATTTACGGGAGCGGGGCCGTCGGAGCTCTCGCATACTGTTTCTCCGACACTTTCTGGTTCTCAGCGGTCGAGGGAGAGGTCTATGCGATGTCCTCGCTTTTCACGGCAATCGTGTTCTGGGCTATGACCAAGTGGTACGAACAGGCGGACGAACCTCATGCGAACCGCTGGATTGTGCTGATATGCTTCCTGATGGGTCTGTCGATAGGCGTGCACCTGCTGAACCTGCTGACGATTCCGTGCCTCGTATTCCTCTATTATTACAGGAAACGCGAGGACAAGGCATACGGCTTCTGGCAGCTCGTCGGAATCTTCGCCCTCTCCTGCGTGATTCTGGCGCTGATTCTCTTTGTCATAATACCTTATGTCCCGAAGACTGCGGCCTATTTTGACCTGCTCTTCGTGAACACTTTCCATCTGCCGTACAATTCGGGCGCGATTTTCTTCATCGTGCTGCTTTTCGCGCTCTGTTTCTGGGGGCTTTTCGTGACTATGAAAAAGCAGAAGGCGCTGCTCAACACCGTCCTTCTCTGTTTCACGACCATAGTGGTGGGATTTTCAGTCTTCTCGATAGTGATCATACGCTCCTGCGCCCACACGCCGACCAACGAGTACCAGCCCGACAACCCTTTCACCCTCTGCCGCTACCTCAGCCGCGAGCAGTACGGAAGCACTCCGCTGCTCTACGGGCAGTATTTCGATTCGGACTACTACATCGAGGATGACTGGTACTGGGCTCCGATGGACGGGAAATATATCAAGGCCCCGTCGTTCGGAAACATCGTCTACAAGAGCGGCGACAAGATGCTCTTCCCGAGGATGTGGAACAGCGGAAACGGTGTGGACGACCGCTACAAGCAGTTCTACGCCTCATATATGAAGAACGGAGGCAAGAAAAGCGGCGGACAGTACCGCAAGCCGACCTTCGGGGAGAACCTCGGCTTCTTCTTCGACTATCAGCTGAACTGGATGTACTGGCGCTACTTCATGTGGAACTTCGCCGGCCGCCAGAACGACATCCACAGCCCGAGCCCGGGAGAACTCTTCGAGGGCAACTGGGAGAGCGGCATCCCGTTCATCGACGAAATACGCCTCGGCGACCAGAGCGACGCTCCGGACTACCTCAAGGACAACAAGGGTAAGAACCACTACTATATGCTCCCGCTGCTTCTGGGGCTTCTCGGTCTGTTCTTCCAGTTCGCGAGGGACAAGCGGGGCTGCTGGCTTACATTCCTGCTGTTCTTCATGACGGGAATCGCAATCGTGATTTATCTCAACCAGCCGCCGTACCAGGTGAGGGAGAGGGACTATGCTTACGCCGGTTCGTTCTATGCCTTCGCAATCTGGATAGGTTTCGCGGTGCTGGCCCTGTACACCTGGATTGAAGAGCTGCTCGCGTCGAAGAAGGTCTCCTCCGAAGCCGCCGGGACGGCCGTTTCCGCCGCCGTGACACTCGTCTGCCTCGGCGTGCCCGCACTGATGGGGGCGGAGAACTGGGACGACCACGACAGGAGCAACCGCCGCACGGCCGTGGAGATGGCCTACAACTACCTCAACTCCTGCGGGGAGAACGGCATACTGATAACCCACGGCGACAACGACACCTTCCCGCTCTGGTATGCCCAGGAGGTGGAGGAATGCCGTCCGGACGTGCGCATCGTGAACACGTCGCTGCTCGGGACGGACTGGCACATAGACCAGATGAAATGGGCCTGCAACAAGTCCGCTCCGCTCGATTTGAGCGTCGGTCCGAGGCAGTATCTCTACGGAACGAACGATTTCGTCCACATCTACGACACCCGCGACAGCGCCATACTCCTTTCAGACGTGATGCGCGTCTTCCGTCACCCTTCCGCCAAGGTTCCGCTTTCGTCCGGCAAGATGGTGGACTACATCTGCTCGCGCAAGCTCGTGGTTCCGGTGAATAAGGAAAATGTCATAAAATACGGAATCCTCGACAAGAAATACGAATCCCAAATTCCGGAATATATCGTGCTGACGATGTCGCCGAAGAAGGACTATATCTCCAAGCCCGAGCTGTTTATGCTTGACCTGCTTTCGAACTATCAGTGGGACAGGCCTATACATCTCCTGAATATGGGCGGTGACCTGAATATGGGCATCAAGGATTTCCTTGAATATGACGGATTCTCCTACAAATTCGTCCCGATACGCAACCGTCAGCGCACCTCGGAAGTCGGATTCGCCGACCCTGACAGGCTCTACTCCCTGATGACGGATGTGTATAAGTGGGACGCCCTCGGACGCACCGACTACTATGCCGACAACCAGCATCTCTACACGTTCTGCGGTGTCCTCTCGCAGCGCGCCCTCTTCGTGAACGTGGCGAAGGAGATGGTCAAGGCCGGCCATCCGGAGCGCGCCGTCGAGATGCTCGACAAGTGCCAGGCCTGCGTGCCGGAGGAGAACTATCCGCTTGACATCTCCTACCTCGGCTACTCCAACGAGCTGATGGTGATGGATATGATAAACCTCTACTATGTCCTCGGCGAGAAGGAGAAGGCCTCTGACCTTGCCGCACGCTTCGTCGGCAAGATGTTCCAGTCCGTAAACTTCTTCTTCCAGTTCTATGACTATGCGAAGGACGACTTCGACCGCGCCCGCGACATAGTCCTCATGGTTCAGGACATCGCGAAAGACAGCGGCGACGACTCCGTTGTCGCTCTCGTGGACGAGGGTTTCGACCGTCTCCGCGCCGACTACGGGGTTGCGGGCGAGTAATTTACAGCAGTTATGGAAGCCGGGCTGAATCGAAGAAAAAACCATTGATTCAGCCCGGCGTCTTAATGGAACAACCTTTACTTCGCGGAGGCCGCTATGAGTTTCTCGAGTTCCTGCCTCCCTATGCGTCCGTCAAGGCAGATGAATGTGAATTCGTCTGTCTCGGCGGCCGTCATCACGAAGCAGGTCACGGTGTCCTTGTCTCCGCTGGTGTAAATCCGCACCTGTTCTCCGTCCTCCTTGGCTTCCATCAGAAGTTCGAACTTTCCTCCGGCGAGAAGTTTGTCGACTTCGGCCTTCAGTTCCCTGTTGACCTTGGTGTTTTCGCTGTCGAGGATATACATCCCTGTGAGTTCCTTCACGACAGGGGCGAGGTTGATGTCCTCTTCTGGCATATCGATTTCCGGCAGATTTCCCATAAGGCGGAACATTGACGGCGAGATGTAAACTGCGCTGACATTCTGCCTGTCAGAGAATTTGTTGTAGATGCTTTTGCCGCTCTGGGCGGACGCTGCTGCGGCGCTGAGAAGGATTGCCGCCAATATGATTGCAAACTTTTTCATTGTGTCGTTATTTCTTTACGGATGAGTTTTATTTTTCTTGTAGATGACTGTCAGTCAGTTTCTTGTCAAGGAAGCCGGACGGGGGGGGAATAACGCAGTAGACCGCTTTTTATTCGCCCCGTTTCAGGAGTTCGGCGGTCCGCTGCATCTTGGGTACAGCCGCATCCGCGATGCTCTTCCCCTTGCCTACCTTGCTGCCAATCAGCGAGAAAGTCTTCTCCACCTGCGCATAGGCCTCTTCCGGAGAGTTGAAGGTGTCGGCCGGCGTGCGTGAACTGCTGTAGAAATTCAGCCCGACAATCACGGTCGCCACAGCAGCTGCCGCCGCAGGAATGAAAGCGAAAAGCCTCCGGTTTCGTGACCCCGGACGCTCCCGGGAGGCAATGTGTCCGGCCGTTTTCCCGGGAAACTCCTCTTCGCTCCGGCTCAGTTCAAAAGCCAGAATCCGGTTCTCAATGCCTTGCTCCAGACCGGAGGGCACCTCGATGCTTCCGTCAGCCGACATCTTCTCCAGCTCTTCTGGAGTCAGTTTCTCTATTTCTTCAACGGTTTTCATAATAAATCAACGCTTTTCCGGAGTTTTTTCCTTGCGCCGCTCAGCAGAACCCTCAAGCTGAGGTAGGGGATGCCGGTGCGCTTTTCAATCTGTTCGTAGGACATTTCGTCCAGGACTTTCATTTTGAGGACCTCCCTTTCCCGCGGCGGAAGTTTCCCGATGGCCTCGAACACGGCTCTCTCCCTTTCTCTCGCGTGGAGAGAGTCGTCATCCGCAGTCATCTCGCGTTCCAAGCCGTCAAGCGGGCTGCGGTCGCGGAGCCTTTTGCTCTTGAGACGGTCCAGACAGCTGTTCCGGAGCATCGTGAGGCAGTAGGCCTTGGGGTTCTGCACCTGTTCCGTCCCGCTCTGCCAGAGTTTCAGATAGAGATCCTGAACGGCATCTTCCGCCTCATCGCGCGAGCCAAGCAGGCAATACGCCGCCCTGAAAAGCGCATCCCGAAGCGGGAGATACTCTGTTCTGAAAGTTTCCGGATTCATCGAGTCTTTGGATTCATCGGTTCTTCAAACCCCGTCGCGGAATCTGTACTGTTTTTCATTCCCGACTGTGTGACGGCTCAGTCCTGTTGGGATTTCGTCAGTTCGGTCATACCTTCGGTGCTGATGGTCCCCCATAGGCAGATCAGTTCGCCGTCGTCCGGGCAGTAGATGATGAGGTCGCTGACCGTCTTGCCGTCGACCGAAGTCTTCCCGTAGAACAGCACATCCTCGCCGTCGTCTTTCACGCTTGCCAGAAGCCCGTCCTCGCCCATAATCGCAGTGAACCTTTCACGGAATTCCGCTCTGACTGCGTAAGTGCAGTCTTCCATATCCACAAGGGTGATTCCCTTGAGTTTGTCCATCGCCTTGACAGCCTGTGCCGTGTCATCGTCGTCATCGGCGGCCGCCTTCATAAGCGAGATGGCGAAAGAGCCGAGATTTATGGACTCGAAGCCTTTCTTTTTGTCGAACTCCTTTATGAGTTTCTTGACTTCAGTTTTGTGTGAGTCGTCTTTCACAGCGCAGGAAGCGGCTGTACTTGCGGCGAGCAGTCCGAGCCCGGCCAATACGATGCATAAAATCTTTTTCATAATTTCAAATTCAACTGGTTTTCAAAATTTTCTGTTTTTTATTCCAAACTCAAAGCCCGGAACCCGAAGCCTTGAATCAGACGCGCCGTATATATGACGACAAGCCCCTCGTTTTGTTAAGTAAGCGTAGAAATTTAAATTAGGAAATCTGACACAGGAGAAGTCAGAACCTTGTTGCGCAGCGACAACGCCGACAGGAAAAACGTCTCGCGGACATTTCCCGTTTCAGGAGTCCCGTCAGAAAGGGCATATATGAAATTTGAGTTGCCGAGATATACTTTCTCCACTTTCTCGACAAGCGACATTCCTCCGGAAGACAGATTCAGAAGACGCAGCAGTCCGGATTTCTCCAAGTACACCATATAGTCCGCGACGGTGCTCCGGTCGGCGGATATCGCCCGCCCTATTTCAGTATAGTTCGGTTTGAAGGGTACACTTTTCGAGATGACGTAAAGCAGTTTCTTGAGTTTGGTGGCCGTCGATATGTTCATCTTCGCATATGCGGGAATATCAACCTCCATCGTCTGATTTATAACATTTTCCAGACGTGTCAGAAAGCTGTCCTGATTGAAGAACGGGAAATAGCCCTGTTTGAGATAATCCTTGAAATATGGGAGCGGATGCGTAATCTGTTCGGGAAGTTCCGCCTTTCCTGAAATGATTTCATCAAGACTGAACGTGCGTATGTCAAGGCCAAGACGAAAGTTCAGATACTCGCGGAAAGACAGTCCTTCCAATGTGTAAGGTATCGCCCTCCTGCTCAAGTCTGCATCAGTGCCCTTTACAATTTCAAGAATTGAAGAACCGGAAACGACAACTTTCAGTTCCGGAAGGTAATCGTACATCATCTTGACTTCCCTTGCCCAGCCGGCATACTTGTGCGCTTCATCAACATAAAAGAACTCGCCGCCGTTCTTATAAAAGGAGGATGCGGTGTCGAACAGTGTGTGGGTCGAGAAATAAGTGTTGTCGGCGCTGACATACAATGACTTGTCCCTCGCGTCTGTCAGCTTTATGTGCTGCAGCATCATAGTCGTCTTTCCGACACCCCTTGCCCCGACAATCACTATAAGTGAGGAGGTCCAATTGATTTCAGAGTGAAGATAGCGTACAAAATCCGTTGCCGTTCTCCTGAGTTTGTCGTAGTAGAGTTCAAACAACCGTTCCATATTTCTGTTTCTTTGTCATTTAGATGACAAATATAGGAAATATTCTGATACCGCGGAATCATTTCCACGAATTTTGCCAAAACTGCGGAAACAGTTCCGCGATGCGACCTTCAGTCTGACGGCGAAAAAGTCAAAAATCCCCCCGTTAATATCCAGGATTCTGTGTTATGAATCGTAATTCAGCTTGAGGGATAGGGAGTAGTTTTTGATATTCTTGGCAACCCACGGTTTTTATTGCATTGCCGGTGCGCTTTAGCATTGCCCAATAGCCAAAGTCAGCATTTTCCGCACTCTGCCAATCGGACACAAGCGTAGGCGCATTTCCTACTGCTTCTTCCTTCAGCAGCGCCGGATGAGCCTTCACATAGATTGCATATACATTAATCGTTTCAGTTCCCTCTGTCTCAATGATATTAAATATGCTTTGATTGCTTGGCGAGCCGACTTTATCAATCATATCTCCGGCAGACTTGGCATTACCTATCGTAAGGTACAGTTCAGTCAAAAGCATTTGTGCAGCAGTAGAAGAAAAAATAGAGTTCCCGTAAGTTCCGAAATCCACAATATTGTCCTTACATGAAAGAAGGTCGTTGATTGCTTTTGAATATACGTCGGAGGTGCTTGAGCGAGGCAATCCAACCAGTGCCGCATCCATATTATCTTCTGTTATCAGAGGAATATTTCCCCATAGCATAGCCATATTGTAGTACACATAAGCTCTGACCGCAAGAATATGAGGAAGGTACTTAGTCTCTACCTGAGTTTTCCTATTCCAATCCCACACTGCATTTATATTAGAGACCAATACATTGGCTAGATGAATGACGCTATATCCGGTCTGCCATAATTTAAACACCTCATCAGATTCTGGTGTTATCGTTGAAGATTTACCCGTTATAATTTTCTGTTCAATAGCCAACTGATACTTTGCGAATGCAGGCAGAGCGGCATAAAGGGCGAGAACAGCCACCTTCGAATTTTCTTCATTGTCAAATATGGTTTTAATTGTTACGACTCCTCCGTTTTCTTCATCCAATATTTTCACTTTTGTGCACTCCATCCACACCTTGACTCCGTTACTGCGAAATGTAGCACACATTGATACGAGTGAGTCTTTTTGCTCGGATATAGTGTAGTCAATATACGGCTGGCCATCGATTAATACGCTTATGACATTATCCTTGATGGAATATGTGCCTGTACCTTTCCCGTAGTAGCCTTCCTTCCCATAGATACCATTCTCTTGAAATGTGGAATATGTATCTTGATACGGCCAGGCAGACATAATAGCATCTTCCGCAAACTTTGCCCTCACAATCTTCCAGCAGCCGTATATTTTGCTGCGATTAATCTGGAGAACTTCTCCTTGAGAATTTTCCTCGTTATTTTGAACGCCATCCATTTTCCCACAAGAATGGGAAAGGGGCAACACGCATAAGATTGTCACAAGAATCAAATTATACCTTTTCATTATTTGGGTTTTTGTGTATTACATTGTATTCTGAGTTTTGCAAGAGTTTGTACTAATAAATCGTAAACTTCTCAAAATTAG
>CAVDEO010000075.1:7269-11598 GCA_963607915.1 bacterium | reverse complement strand
CCTCTTTTGTCACGGGAATTTTGCTCAAAGGGGGAAATTGTCTAAATTTGCGTGATTTAAGGATATAGTCGTGATTTAAGGATATAGTAATGAAGAATGATATGGAAAGAAAAGAGATTGAAGCGGCTGTCAGGGAGTTCCTTGTGGACGAGCTGGAGATTGACGCGGAGAAGATAGAGCCGGGTGCGGGGCTGAAAGATGAACTCGGGATTGACAGTCTGGAGATTGTGGATGTCGTAGTTTTCGTCGAGGAGAAATTCGGATTCAGGATGAAGCCTGAAGATTTCAGGAACATTGCGACATTCTCGGATTTCTGCGACTTCATTGAGGACAACGCCTGACGGGCGGAAGCCGGGAATCCGGGAAGTTTCGGCATGTCTGAACTCAAGCACGACAAATGGAAGGGGAACACCGGCGGCACGCCGTGGATGCAGCGTTTCCTTATTGTATGGCTGCGGCATCTGAGCCTGCGTTCGCTCTATGCCGTGATGGCTTGCGCCATTCCGTGGTATGTGCTGTTGAGCGGCCGCGGGAGACGTGCGATGTGGCGCTATTTCCGCAGACGGCAGGGCTTCGGGCCGATGCGCTCCCTGCGGATGCTTTTCCTGAATTTCTACCGTTTCGGTCAGGTGATTCTCGACCGTTTCGCCGTTTATGCCGGTCAGGAATTCCGTTTCGAGTTTGACGGGGTCTGGAAGTTTTATGACTGTCTGAAGACAGGAGACGGAATCGTGTGGCTGAGCGCCCATGTGGGGAATTTCGAGATTACGGGATATTCGCTCTCTGTCGAAGGGCGCAGAGTCAATTCGCTCGTGTTTGACGGAGAGACGGAAACTGTGACGGAGAACAGGGCCAAGGTCTTTGAGGGCAACAACATAAGGATGATTCCGGTGAAGGCGGACTTGTCCCACATCTTTCTGATGAACAGCGCTTTGGCTGACGGGGAAATCGTCACGGTTCACGGAGACAGGCTTTTCGGCTCTTCAAAGAGTCTCGTCCATGACTTCCTCAACTTCCCGGCTAAATTCCCTAAAGGCCCTTTCGCACTGGCTGCGAGCCGCGATGTCCCGGTTTTCGCGGTTTTCGCCATGAGAACGGGCTACAAGTCCTATCGCGTGATATGGCGGCGGCTTGATGCCGTGGAGGAAGATGGAGTGTCCGCCGGAGCAGGATGCGGGGTGTCCGCCGGAGAAGGATGCGGGGTTTCCGCCGGAGCACCTGTCGGGGGGAACTGCGGGGCGGATTCCGGGACTCCGGTCGGGAAGATTGCCGCTCTGCTCGGGCGTTATGTGAGTGAACTTGAGACCGTTGTGCGGGAGTACCCGGAGCAGTGGTTCAACTATTATGATTTTTGGGGAGATGCGCTTTCCCGTGCGTGAGAACCGGCGGATGAGAGACTTTGAGTGAACCCCGTTGAATGGAAACAGGTGGATGGGAATCCGTTGAATGGAATCCGGTGGATGGGAAGCCGTTGAATGGAAACAGGGGGATGGGAATCCGTTGAATGGAAAACCGTATGAGACCCGGGAATGAAATTTTGCATGAAGATGAACAGTCTTAAGGACATAGAAATAGAAGATATACTGCCCCAGCGCCCGCCGATGCTTATGGTCGATGCGCTGACGGAATACGATGAAAACGGCGCGGCGACAGTGCTGACCGTGCGTCCGGACTGCATATTTGTCTCGGACGGCCGTCTGACCCCGGAGGGTGTGATTGAAAATGTCGCGCAGACCTGTGCCGCGAGGACGGGCTATTGCAGCAAGTATGTGCTTGGACTGCCCGTTGAAATCGGTTTCATCGGGGCCCTCAGGAAGTTCCGCATCATTTCCCTTCCGCCCGTGGGGGAGGAATTGCGCACGGAGATTGCCATCCGCAGCGAATTTTTCGGAATTTCCATGGCCGAGGCTAAAGTCTTTGACGGCGGGGGAGATATGATTGCCGAAGGAATTCTGAAAATCGCGGTGGTGAAATGACGATGAGGAAATGACGATGAGGAAATGACGATGAAGAAATGATGGCTTCGGGAGAAAAAATATGTGTCAATGTGGTCGGGGACAGCATCGTGTCGCCGCTGGGACTCTCGTCGGCTGAAAATCTCGACGCGGTTCTCGGAGGCAGGAGCGGCGTGACCCTGCACCCGGGAGGCACACTCGGAGTCCCCGAACCTTTTGCCGCCTCCCTGTTTGACCGGGAGAAAATGCGCGAAACTCTTGAAAATGAGGGGATATATAATCCGGGGAAATATTCGTTCCTCGAAATGATTTCCATACTTTCGGCAAAGACGGCACTTCGCGACACCACGGTCGACCCCTCGTCGGACGATGTCATATTCATCTTTTCCTCAACCAAGGGGAATATCTCCGGACTTGAACAATACGACGGGGCTGAACGGCCCGGGCGGGATGTCTGCCTTGACGGGAGTCTGCCGCTTGCGTCTTCGGCGCGGCGCATCGCGGAATGGTTCGGAAACGGGAATGCACCTGTGGTGATTTCAAATGCCTGCATATCGGGTGTCTGCGCCGAGATTGAAGCGTTGAGGATTCTGCGCTCCGGAGAATACCGCCATGCCGTGGTCATAGGGGCTGACTGCCAGTCGCGCTTCATCGTGTCCGGTTTCCAGTCCTTCAAGGCGCTTTCCGCCGAACCCTGCCGGCCTTTCGACCGGGACCGCCACGGGCTGAACCTCGGTGAGGCGGCTGCGACGGTGGTGCTTGAGGCGGCCGGAAGCAAGGCCTCCGGCTC
The DNA here is from genome assembly GCA_963607915.1 of bacterium. Taxonomy (GTDB): domain Bacteria; phylum Bacteroidota; class Bacteroidia; order Bacteroidales; family UBA932; genus Cryptobacteroides. The sequence goes on along the minus strand of CAVDEO010000075.1, from coordinate 8,853 downwards.
TGAAAACCGTGGCGGCGCCGGAGTCTCCCGCATGGAAATCCTCGACGGCTGCATCCGGAACGACGCGAACCACATCTCCGGGCCGTCAAGGACCGGGGAGGGCAGTTATCTTGCGCTGAAATACCTGCTGGAAGGAAACAATCTGTCGCCTGATGAACTTGCGGCCGTGAATGTCCACGGGACCGCCACAGCCTACAACGACGAGATGGAAGCCATAGCCCTTTCCCGTGCGGGGCTGTCGGATGTCCCGGTCAACTCCCTGAAGGGATTTTTCGGACACACCATGGGCGCGGCCGGAGTGCTGGAGACCGTCCTGTCCATGCACGCGCTTGAACGGGGGCTTGTTCTGCCGACGAGGGGCTTTGAAAATATCCATGGGCGCGGCCGGAGTGCTGGAGACCGTCCTGTCCTTGCACGCGCTTGAGCGGGGGCTTGTTCTGCCGACGAGGGGCTTTGAAAATATGGGCGTATCCTGCCCCGTGAATGTTTCCAATGAATTGAGACACACGGACAAGCGCAGCTTCATAAAGCTGATTTCCGGTTTCGGGGGCTGCAATGCCGCCGTGGCCTTCAGACTGAACGGTGCCGGAGATGGAATCTCAGATTTGTCGGGAGTAGACGGCGGGGGAGGAACGGAGGTTCGTGATGTCCCGCCCGCAGTGCCGGATGAAATGCCGCGGCTCAAAATTCTCGGCCGCGTAGACATAAGCCCTGAAGGCATGTCGATTGGCGAAAAGTCTCTGCACGGCCCCCACCTGCTGACCTCCGCCTACCGCTCTCTCGGAATCGACTATCCGAAATTCTTCAAGATGGACACGCTGTCCCGGCTCGGCTTCATCGCTTCGGAGCTGCTGCTCAATTCTGTTGAACCCGGAGCAAGACCGGCCTCCCGTCAGGACAGGGGAGTGATTTTCTGGAACCGGAGCGCTTCGCTCTGCAATGACTTGCACTACGAAAAGACTGTCTCGGATCCGCAGAACTGGTTTCCGAGTCCGGCGCTGTTCGTATATACCCTCCCCAACATCGTCTGCGGCGAGATTGCGATACGCAACAGATGGTACGGCGAAACAATGTTCTTCATCGCCGACTCATACGACGAATCCATGATTCTGAATGCCGTACGCCGCGAATTTGATGACCGTGGAATGAACTCCGCGCTCTGCGGCTGGCTCGAATGTACGGATGACGACAGCTTTGAAGCCCACGTCTTTCTCGTGGAACGCGACGGGGCGGAAAAGGATGATTCCGTGGATATGGAAAATAATTGATATACAAATATATTGATATATAAACGAATGGATATATGGAAAATTTAATCGTAAAATTGAAGGAGCAGATGATTTCCGCTCTGAACCTTGAGGGCATGACGCCTGATGACATCGACAATGATGCACCGCTTTTCGACAAGGGACTCGGTCTCGACTCGATTGACGCGCTCGAACTGATTGTCCTTCTCGAAAAGGAATACGGCATCCGCCTCGCCTCGCCGGCCGAGGGACGCGATGTTTTCAAGTCGGTTGCGGTTATGGCCGACTACATCGCCAAGCACAGGACGAAGTAAGGATTTGTGTGTCTTTGCAGGGG
>CAVDEO010000075.1:3535-7238 GCA_963607915.1 bacterium | reverse complement strand
TTATTTTCAGGACATTGATGAATGTGGTAATTACGGGCGGCGGGGTGGTTTCCGCCATCGGAGGCGACAAACGGGAGACTCTGAAGAATCTCAGGGAGCGGCGTTCCGGCATCGGCCGCATGCGGCTGCTCCGCACCTTTCATGATGACCTGCCTGTCGGTGAGGTCAGGATGAGTGACGGCGAACTCCGGGAAGAACTCAGGATTGCGCCCGATGTCCCGATGAACCGCACCGCACTGCTCGGCATCAAGGCTCTGCGCGAGGCTCTGGAAGAATCGGGACTGCCGGAGGGACTGCGCCTGCCGCTGATTTCCGGAACTACGGTCGGGGGAATGGAGAAAACCGAGCTTTATTGGCGGGATTTTCTGACTTCGGAGCGTCACCGCGAGTACATTCCGCTTCAGGGCTGCGGGGCGACGACCGCGCTGATTGCAGAGCATTTCGGGCGGTTCAGCGATGTTATGACCCCTTCCACTGCCTGCTCGTCGGCCGCAAACGCGATAATCCGTGCCGCCGACATGATTCTTGCCGGCGAGGCGGAAGCGGTGGCTGCCGGCGGGAGCGAATGCCTGTCATCGTTCCACCACAGCGGATTCAACTCCCTGATGATTCTTGACCGGGAGCAGTGCCGCCCCTTTGACCGCACACGCGCCGGACTCAATCTCGGCGAAGGGGCCGCCTACCTCATCCTTGAGAGCGAGGAACATGCACGGAGACGGGGCGCTAAGGTCATAGCCCGCCTTTCGGGTTATTCCAACCGCTGTGACGCATTCCATCAGACGGCTTCGTCTCCGGACGGCGAGGGCGCATACCTCTCGATGACCGGAGCAATCGCGATGGCGGGGCTTTCCCCGGAAGACATCGATTATGTAAACGCCCACGGGACGGGGACACCCAACAACGACGCGAGCGAATCGGCGGCTCTCCGCAGGGTTTTCGGCGACCGGATGCCGGCGGTGTCCTCCACAAAATCATTCACCGGGCACACGACAAGTGCTTCAGGCTCAATAGAATCCGTGTTCTGTCTGCTTGCGCTGACCCATTCTTTCATCCCGGTGAACCTCGGATGGAAGGAATCCGGGCCCGACACGCTTGTCCCATATACGGAGGACGGCGGCGTACGGCTCCGCAACATACTCTGCAATGCCTTCGGCTTCGGAGGAAATGATTCGTCGCTCATTTTTTCCCGCTGCGATGAGCCGGGAGACGGAAACCGCGATGCGTCCGGAGACGGGAACTGCGATGCGTCCGGGGAAGGATATCGCGATGCGTCCGGGGACGGGAACTGCGTCTCCGGAGCCGGCGGATGCGGAGAATGCGGGACTGTGCGGGACAGACATATATATGTAAGATCCATGATGGCGATTCCTTCGGGCGACAGTTTCTCCGACTATTCGGCGTTTCTGAGCCCGATGGAGGGACGGCGTATGGGCAAAATTATGAAACGGGCTCTTGCGACCTCACTCACCGTGCTTCGCGAGGCGGGGGCGGAACATCCGGACGCCATCATCACCGGAACTTCTCTGGGCAGTGTCGCCGACATGGAGCCGGTTCTGAACGCAGTATGCGAGAACGGGGGAGAGAGCGTCAAGCCGACGAATTTCATGCAGTCGACCCACAATACGCTGAGTTCGCTGATTGCCCTCAAGACCGGCACTCATTCCTGCAACTGCACCTGGTCGCAGGAGGGTCTCTCGTTTGAGAATGCGCTCTGTGACGCTCTGACCCAGCTTCGGACAGGGCGGACAGACAATGCTCTTGTCGGAGCTTTTGACGAACTCTCTCCGGCCGTGCTTGAAATTCAGCGGCGGGGAGGAATCCTGAAGGATGCCTGCAAGGCGGGCGAGGTGGCCGCCTCTTTCTTTCTGGAGGCGGGCGGATTTACGGGCGGTTCCGCCGTCGGTTCCGGACAGCTGGAAGTGCTTGATGTTAAGACAGTTTTCATCCCGGAGGAAGACCGTCAGTTCCCGGAACTTGCCGGGGCGCTTGGCCGGATGCTCTCCGCCGCCAAGTTGAGCATGGATGACATCGACCTTGTCCTGACCGGCCGCAACGGCTGCCTGCCGGGCGACGGAGTTGCCGGCCAGCCTCAAGTTGACACCCGGTCTCAGGCCGCCTCCGAGTTTCAGACCGTCACTGAGTTTCAGGCCGCCTCCCGGTCTCAGGCAAACGCCAACGATGCCGTTTATGACAGGCTGGACGGTCTCTGGGGAAACGCCCCGCAGGGTCGTTGGAAGCACATCTTCGGTGAAGGCTTCTCCGCTTCCGCCGCCGGTTTCCATGCCGCTGCGACCTGGCTTCTCCAAGGCTTCATCCCGGCGGAGTTCATGATTCCGGGAGCCATCCCGTCTGCGGGCGAATCTCCAGCCGTACCGTCTGCGGGCGGAGCATCCGCCGGGGAGGCCGCACAGAGGAGGACTCCACGCAACATAATCATCTTCAACCATTCTGCCGCCAAGCATTTCAGCCTGACGCTTCTGCGGTTTGACGCCGGGCGAAGACAATAATCAGCATCCGTTATGAACTCGATGTGGAAACTCATACCCCTGTCGGCCGTTCAGGCCGTATTTCTCTGCGGAGGACAGGTTCTGCTCAAGCTGGCTCTGAACCGTATGGGCGAATTTTCCTGGACATGGAAGTTCTTCGCCGCCCAGCTTACCAACTGGTGGTTTCTCGGCTGCGGAATAGCCTTTGCCGTGGCCACCGTCCTGTGGCTCTACATCCTGCGTCACTATCCTTTCGGCATCGCCTATCCCCTCAGCTGCCTGAGCTACCTTTTCGGCCTCTTCGCCGCCATGTGGGTTTTCCGCGAGCCCGTGACTGCGTCGCAATGGGTCGGAGTGCTCCTGATAATGGCGGGTTGTGCGCTGATTGCCAAATAATTGCGAATCCATATCAATATGATGCGGAACATGAGACATAATATGCGACATAATATGCGAAGGAATATGAAACGGAATATGAGACGGATTTTTCGGGGATATGCGCAATTGCGGGACATCCTCTTTCTGTTGATATCCATATTCCTGACTGTCAATGCCTATTCTCAGGATATGCCGAGTCTTGCCGCGCCGTCATCGATGACTTTCGACTTCGTCCAGAGGAAATCGTCCGATATGCTTGCGGAAGACATCGTGAACTCGGGGAGAATGGCATTCATCGCTCCGGACAGAATCCGTTGGGAATATATCACTCCGTATTCGAGCCTTTTCGTGATGAACGGAGGGCGTGTGCTTATGGAAAACGCTGACGGACGGAAGGTTACGGATGCAAAGTCGGCCGGGGCATATTCACGGATTTTCCGTCTGGTAATGCCTCTTGTCCGGGGAGATTTCCAGAAGGGGGAGTCCGGAGATTTCAGGACGACGGTAACGGACGGCGGGGACTGCCTGAGTCTTGAGATTGTTCCGCTCAAGTCCGGCGGCAGAAGGCTGTTCCGTCGGGTCGTTGCCGATGTCGACAAGGAACTGGGTGTGGCAGTGAGGATTGCAATTTACGAAGGTAACGGAGACGAGACCGTCATCACCTGCACGGACATAGTCCTCAATGCCCCCGTGGATGAGAAACTGTTCGAGTTCCGCTAGCCCGGGATATGGCCTGACTGACGGATACGCTGGACAAGAGTTTGACTGACGGACGAAAAATTGAATTTTTGAAAATGAAGTTTGAAGGATATTTATATGACATGGCCGAGACTCCGGAG
>CAVDEO010000075.1:0-3030 GCA_963607915.1 bacterium | reverse complement strand
GCAGAAGATTAAGACGAAACCGGTTGTGATAATCCCGACCTACGACAACGGGAAGACTGTCTGTCAGGTGATCCGGGAAGTCGGGCGATATGTCCCCGATGTCATCGTCGTCGATGACGGGAGCCGTGACGGAACGGATGCGCTCCTGAGGCGGCTGACGGACGGGACGGGGGGACAACGGACTTCCGGAGAGACACCGACGGGGATTATGGTCGTGACGCACGGGAAGAACCGTGGCAAGGGGCAGGCTCTGAAAACGGGATTCGCGAAGGCGCGCGAACTCGGGTTCACCCACGCGATAACAATCGACGCCGACGGTCAGCACTACCCGTCCGACCTTCCTGTTTTCCTCCGGGCCATTGATGAGCATCCTCAGGCGATAATCGTAGGCAGCCGGAATCTGAACGCCGACGGAATGCCGTCCCGGAACAGCTTCGCCAACAAATTCTCAAACTTCTGGTTCCGTCTCTACACCGGCGTCTCCCTCCCGGACACCCAGACAGGCTACCGCGCCTACCCGCTTGACCGTCTCCACGGTCTCCGTCTGCTCACATCCCGCTACGAAGCCGAGCTTGAACTGCTGATTTTCGCGGCATGGCACGGCGAGGAACTTTGGCCGCTTCCGATAAAGGTCTATTATCCTCCACGGGAAGAGCGCGTCACCCATTTCCGCCCCGTCGCCGACTTCGCCCGCATCTTCCTTCTCAACACCGTTCTTCTCTTCGTCTCCCTCCTCTACGGTCATCCTCTGCGCGCCGTTCTCCGGCTGCGGCCCGAAACGGCTTCCTGCCGCCACAAATCAGCCGGAACCGGTCAGGGTCAGTAAAGTCCGCCGTTTATGCCTATGCACTGCCCGGTGATGTAGGAGGCCTCTTTTGAGACCAGGAAGCCTACCAGCGAGGCCACCTCTTCGGGAGTCCCGAAACGGCCTGCCGGGATTGTCCGGCGCAGTTCCGCCTCGTCAAGGCCTTCGACCATATCCGTGCGTATGAATCCGGGGGCCACGGCATTGACGGTCACGCCCTTTCTCGCAACCTCCTGGGAAAGAGCCTTCGTCGCCGCGATGAGACCGCCCTTTGCCGCAGAGTAGTTGCACTGTCCCGGAAGACCTTTGAGCCCCGAGAGGGACGCGACATTGACCACACGCCCGAATTTCTTGATAATCATCGGCTTAATCAGATGCCGGGTGACATTGAAGAAACCTCCGAGGCTCGTTTCGAGCACCTTGTCCCAATCATCGCCCTCCATCCAGACCAGCAGGTTGTCGCGCCGCACGCCGGCATTGTTCACCAGCACCTCGACATATTCCCCCGGATGTCTTTCCGCCCATCCGTTCAGGGCTTCCGCAACCCCCTCTCTGTCAGCGACGTCAAATTTCAGAATCTCCCCGTCGCCGCCTGACTCGCGAATCAGGGCCAATGTCTCCAGGGCCTTCGCCTCGTTGGAGACATAGTTCACGATGACATCATATCCTTTTTTCGCCAGTTCAACGCAAATCGCGCGACCTATTCCGCGGCTTCCGCCGGTGACCAAAGCTGTTTTCATATATCCTCTGTATTTCGGGACAGCGCTATCGCATATCCCTGATTATCAATGAAGAATTTGTCCCTCCGAAACCGAATGAATTGGAGAGGAAAGTGTCGAAATGTTTTTCCAAGCGTCCGGACGGAATGAGCAGCCGCGCCGAATCCTCGTCCGGATTCTCGAAATTGAGGTTCGGGGCTATGAATCCGCCCTTCATCATCAGTATGGAATATATCACCTCGCTGGCTCCGGCCATCCACATCTCGTGTCCGGTCTGTGACTTCGTGCTCGTGACCTCGACGCTGCGCTCGCCGAATACCCGAAGGAGAGCCTTGGCCTCGTTCGCATCCCCGACATGGGTGGAAGTGGCGTGGGCGTTGATGTAGCCGATGTCAGAGGCGTGAAGCCCGGAGCGCCGCAGAGCCATTTCAAGGGAACGCACCGGCCCGTCGACATTCGGCGAGGAGATGTGGTCGCCGTTGGAGGAGAAGCCGTATCCGAGCACTTCGGCGAGAATCGGAGCCCCCCGGCGGACAGCCGACTCATAGCTTTCAAGAATCACCGTGGCCGCGCCGCCGCTCGGGACAAGGCCGTCACGGTCGCGGTCGAACGGCCGGGAAGCCTGCTCGGGTGCGTCCTCACGGGTGGAAAATGCCGAAATGCCGTCGAAGGAGCAGACCGCCCACGGGTTGATTTCCTGTGCCCCGCCGCAGACTATCATCTCCTGCAGTCCGTCGGCAATCAGCAGGGAGGCGAGTCCGATGGCGTGCGAGCCGCTGGCGCAGGCTCCGGAAACGGTCATGTTTATGCCCTTGAGACGGAAAATGCAGCTGAGGTTCATCGTAACGGTGGAGTTCATCGACTGGAAGATCGAACCCGAGCCGCACATCAGCGTGTCCCGTTTTTCACGCACCGTGTCAGCGGCCTTCACCGCCGGCTCCACGGAACTGTCCCCGCCGTAGAGTATGCCGACCTCGTGGCTGTCGAGCCAGTCCTGGTCAATACGGGCGTTGCGCAGGGCCTCGACCGTCGCACAATAGGCATATTTCGCCTGTTCCGGCATATAATTCCTCTGCGCACGGGACAGCAGCCCCTTCAGTTCCGGGACATCGACCTTTCCCGTCAGGGCGCTTCTGAAGCCGAGTTCCCTGCGGGCGGCGTCGAGCACAATCCCCGACCGGCCGTTCCACAGGGAGTCGCGCACTTCGTCGATATTCTTGCCGATGCAGGACCATATTCCGAGTCCCGTTATAACCACTCTGTTCATAAATCTGTGTATTTTTCTGGTCTATATAATCCTTAAAAAATAACTTGATAATCTTTGTTTGTCTTTTGGCCTATATTTCGATTTCATCGATTTTTTCTACGTTTGGCATAGTTCAAGCAAGCTTGACTCTGCTCTCACTTTTCGAAAAAATTCATTTTCTCATCGGTCATGTACCTCCAGTACACACCCTCTTCAGCCGTTATTTCGTCGTTCTTTCGTCGATGAATTTCACCGGTTTG
>CAVDEO010000074.1:0-11720 GCA_963607915.1 bacterium | reverse complement strand
CAAAACTCAAAAGCGAAGACCTGCGTCTGAACATCATCGTGAACGGCGATGCCGGGCGTAAGGAAATCCTCGACACACAGAAAAGCATCTCCTCTCTGGAGTCTCAGCTGAAGTCTCTCAAGAAAGCCGAGGGGGACAACTCGGCCGCCATCGCGGACACAAACAAGAAACTGACCGATGCCAAGGCGAAATATGCAGAACTACAGCGTCAGGTCTCACTTGAGAACAAGACGCTCGCGGAGCTGAAGAGCCACATAAAGGCCACCCGTGCCGCACTGGAAAAGGCTGTTCCGGGGACGGAGAACTGGGAGAGTCTGAACAGGGAACTGCTCGTTTCCAGACAAAGGTATGCCGAACTGGAGCAACAAGCCAGGGCCACAGGCAGCACACTCAAGGGCATCGGGGACATCGGTTCGGCAGTCCTTACAATCAAGGGAGCCGTCGATGTCATAAGCGGGCTTTTTGACAAAACGGCCGAGGCGCGGCAGGCGTGGCTCGACTACGACGAGGCTCTTGTGGACGCGATGAAGACCACGGGGCTGAGCCGTGACGAGATGGAGGAGCTGAGCGAGGCGCTTAAGAAGATGGACACCCGCACCGCGCAGAATGAGCTGCTGTCGCTTGCCCGCGTCGGTGGTAAGTTGGGAATCTCCGCCAAGGAAGACCTGCTGGAGTTCGTCTCTGCGGCCGACAAAATCAATGTCGCCCTCAAGGAAGACCTCGGCGGGGACGCGGAGGCTGCAATCGGACAAATCGGCAAGCTCGTGGATATCTTCCAGCTCAAGGAAAACCTCGGACTTGAGAGGGCGATGCTTTCCGTGGGTTCCGCCATCAACGAACTCGGAGCGGCATCCACTGCGAACGAGGGATACATCGTGAACTTCACCAACCGGCTTGCCGGTATAGCCCCGAACGCACAGATTTCCATAGACAAAATCCTCGGACTCGCATCCACGCTCGACGCGAACGCACAGGCGGCGGAGACGGCGGCCACGGCCATCGGCCAGACCATCACGGCGATGTTCAAGAAGACGGAGACATTTGCCGGGATTGCGAAGATGCCGTTCGAGGAGTTTCGCGACCTCCTGAACAACGACGTGAACGGCGCGCTCATCAAAGTGCTTGAGGGGATGAAGGGCAGCAACGGGCTTTTCGACATCGTGGCGGCGATGGACGAGATGCACCTGAACGGACAGAGGGCGACCACAGTGCTCGGCGCTCTGGCCAACAACATCGATATGCTCAAGAGTCAGCAGGAACTCGCCAACGAGGCATTCGCGGAGGGCACGTCGCTGACAAACGAGTTCAACACCAAGAACGAGTCGGCCACGGCCGTTCAGGAAAAACTGACGAAGAAAGTCACGGAAGCGAGCGTGGCGATAGGGCAGCAGCTTATGCCGGCGGCGAACCTCGCCCTCAAGGGTACGGGGACTTTCCTCGGACTCATTTCACAGCTCATCACTCTTCTTGTGAAATACCAGTACACGGTGATGGCCGTCGGGGTCGCGGTCGCCGCTTTCACCCTCAAGAAGAAACTCGCCAATGTCGCCAGTGCCGAGTACCGCGCCTCTCTTCTCAAGGAGGTGGCGATGCTTGAGGCTTCCGGGAAAGCCAACACCTTACACGCGGTTACGCTAAAGATTCTCGCCGGAGGGTACAAGACGGCTGGGGCTGCGGCCAAGGCTTTCGGCAAGGCTCTGCTCGCAAACCCGATCGGGTTGATTGCGGCGGCCGTGGCGGGTCTGGGCGTGGCCATCACCTCGTTCATCAACAAATCCCGCGAAGCCACAAAGGAGCTCCGTGAACTGAACAAGAAGACCGTGGACACGACCACGGCGTTCGTCAAGGCGCAGACGGAAATCGACCGGAACAGGAAGTCGCTTGAGGAACTCAAGGAAGCAGCCACGGGCGCGGCGGAGGGCAGCGACGAAAGGAAGGCGGCCATCGCACGAATCAACGAACTCTACGGCAACTACCTCCCGAAACTCCTCACCGAGAAGACCACCAATGACGAACTGGAGACGGCGCTGAAGAATGTGAACACCCAGCTGGAGAACAAAATCAAACTCCAGGCACGCGAAAGCGCGGAGATGGACATCCAGCAGCACAAGACGGACGCGGTGAAGGCGGCTCTGGACGGCCTCGGCAAGCGGTACGAGAAACTCAACGGCGGGCAGTCGATGTCTGCGGCACAGGTGGGTTCGATTGCTTCCGCGATGTCGGGCTATTACGATATGCCGGACACGGAACACTTCATGGAGATGAGGGAAACGCTGCGCGGCATCTTCAATGAGACTTACGCCGACGAGGACAGGCAGGTGAACAACATCATCTCTCTGTTCTCCACTGCACGGGAGAACGGGGAGAAGCTCCGTGCCATGGTGGACGGGCTTTACGGCACGCAGTCCTCCGGGAGCAACGCCACCCTCGGTGAACTCGCCGGAGGGAATGCCGCCGGAACGGGCGGAACTTCCGGAGGTTCGGCGGGCGGGGGCGGAGGGGCTGATTCGACCTTGGCCGAGAAGGCCGCCGAGAAGAATGCTCTCGCCCTTCAGAAAGGTCTTGAACAGGCCTATGAGGAAATTGACAAAGAATCCGAGGATCTGTTCCAGGAGACCCTGAAAAGGATGGAGCAGGAAGCGGAGATGAAGACGCAGCTCCTTATCGACAACGAGAAAGACCTGACGCAGAAGGCTCTTATGGAAGAGGACCGACGCTATGAGAAGGAGCGCGCCCAGGCCGGGGACAACGACGAGCTGCTTGAACTTGTCGAGCAGAAGCACCGGAACAAAGTCGAGAAGATAAAACTCGACGCTTTCAACCGTTCCATATCCGAACTCAAGAGTCAGCACGAGCTTGAAAGGCAGGAACTGGTCAACGCCCAGACGGAGGAGCTGCTTGCATTCGAGGGGACGGAAGAGGAAAAGGCGGCACTGAAACAGAAGCACAACGAGAAACTCGCGCAGTTCGACCTCGAATACCTCACCGAACTTCAGGGGATGCTTCAGAGCGTGGTGGACAGCGGGGCGCTTGCAGGTATGTCCGTGAGCCTCGATGACGCCGAACTCCAGAAGGTGAAACAGCAGCTCGCCGAACTCGTAGCGCAGATGAACGAAATCAAGGGCGGCGCTTCGGACGGCGGGAACTCATCCTCGGACTCCGGTTCCAAAGGAAAGGGCAAGACGCACTCCCTTATGGAGGGCACGGGCAAGGGAGAACTATTCGGAGTTTCGCAGGATGACTGGGAGACCCTCTTCAGCAATATGGCGGAGGGCAAGTTCCAGGCGGAGGACTTGCAGACCGTCATCACCGGAATCGGCGGGGCGGCGCAAGAGGCCTTCAGTATCGCGTCCCAATTCTCCGACCTCGCCACCAAAAAGGAGAACGCCGCGCTCAAGGCGTACAAGAAAGCTCAGGACAGCAGGAAAGACTCTCTGGAAAAGCGCCTGAACGCCGGACTCATCACCGAAAGCCAGTACAACGCGCAGGTGGAGCAGATGGATGCGGAATACGACGCCTATCAGGAGGAACTCGCCATCAAGCAGGCGAAGCGCGAAAAGGCTCTGAGCATTACGCAGGCGATAATCAGCACTGCACTCTCCATCACCCAGACCATCGCGCAGTGGGGCTTGCCGTGGGGACTCATCCCGGCAGCCGTGGCGGCGGCGATGGGAGCGGCTCAGATTGCCATCATCGCCTCGCAGCCCGTCAGCACAGGCGCGGAGGAGGGCGGATTCATCAACGTGCGGCGCGAACAGGACGGCAAGGGCTTCAACGCCCGGCTGAACCCGTCGGCGCGGGGATTCGTCACGCAGCCCACGGTGATTGTCGGGGAGAACGGGTCGGAGTATGTCATTCCGCACGAGGCTCTTGAGAACCCGACCATCGCCCCGGTCATCGCGTCTATGGAGACCGCCCGCCGCAACGGCCAGCTCCGCAGCCTGAACTTCAACGCGGTCTATCCGGCCGCAGCAGCCGGCTTCGCTTCAGGGGGCTTCATCTCCGGAGGCGGCGGGACAGTCAAGGCGGCATCCGCCTCATCCGGAAGCGACTCGGCGCAGAACCAGGCGCTCGCCAAGGCTTTGGAGAAGCTCACGAAAAAACTCGGCGAACCCATCACCGCAAGCGTCTCTATGCTCGGCAAGGGTGGAATCAAGGAGACGGAAGAGAAGTATAACAGACTCAAAAGGAGAGGACAGCTATGATAAAGATTGTCACTGCGGACGGCGTTTCGCTCGACCTCGCTCCGGACGCGGAGTTCGTTATTGAATACAACAACCCGATGATGGAGGACGACCGCATCCCGGTTCCGTTCTCCACCGACATCGCCCTGCTCCCTTCGGCGACCAACTGCCAGATCCTCGGCTACCTCCCGGCGTTCAAGCTTGAACCCTCGGTGCGGGAACTCTCCGCATCCCTCGTGTTCAACGGCATCCCGTTTCTCACAGGCATACTCATCTACAGCGGCATCGAGGACGGCCGTCTGAACTACACCTTCGCCGGCAAGGACTTGGAGAGCGACTGGGGAACGAAGCTTTATGAGATGTCGTCCATCATCTATTCGTATCGTGGGTCGCCGATTTCCGCCGCCTTCGTCAGCAAATGGAGCTGGCTGTTCTTTCCTCTTCTCGTCAACAAGGATTACACCGGATATTTCGTTCAAGGTCAAGACGATGTCTTTAATTCGCCGAGTCGGAACAATGAACTGCCGGCAATGGTTGAGAAGGATGTCAAGTATCTCAACTTCCAGAATGTGATTCCGGAATCGGGAAACAGCCGCAGGATTCTTGCGCTGTCGGTGAACAAGATAGTTTCCGAACGGTTCACCGCCTCCGGGGACCTCGGGACGGTGCTGTCGAAAGCCGTGGTTCTCGCCCAGTATAAAACTTCCGATGCAACCGTTGCCATACAAAAGAAGGCGGCGGCCGGTCTTCCGGATCTGACATTCGTTGAATTTGTCCGGGAGCTTGCCAAGATGTTCTGTGCGTCCATCTATGAGGACGGCGCAGGAAAATATGTGATGCTTTCCGCCGAAACAGTTCTCACAGACGCGGCGCAGGACGACTACGACTGGACTGACAGGGTCGCGGACACGTTCAGCAGCGAAAGGGAATACGCGTCAGGTTACAGTTTCGGGTATGAGAACTCCGGAGAAGACACTTTCAACGATGCTGTCGAAATCGGCAGCGAGAACTCCATGAAGGCCTCTCTTTATCCGACGCACTTGGAAACGTCTGATGCTTCTGTCCATTACCTGTACGGATCCAAAACTGTGAAACTTTCTGACTCCAATTGCGTCTCTTCCGTTTATCACGTCGCCGAATGCACCCAAGTCATCGACTCGTTTAAGACAGGAAAGGTGCTCGTAGCTGCTGCCGATGTCGTGTTCCAGAACAACAAAATGCAGGAGAATGTCGTGGCGGATGCCGACACGGTGGAGAACAAATGCGGATTCAATCTCATCAAGTGCGTTCCGGCGATTCTGTCCTATTATGATGGAGTTGTATTCAGTAATGAACAGTTAAAGCATATCGGGACTCTCTATCAGCGTTTCTCTACGGCCGGGGTGATTGAAGCGCCGAACGCGGATGCTGAACGCGGTTCGGATGTATATATAGGGCTTATAAACAATGGGCAGATTTCGGATTCGGGATATGTTCTGGACAGCGATGTCCCGGATGAGTATCCCACACTGGCCGAAATCGCGGCCATGACCGATGTCCCGCTCATCCCGGACGGGGCGACAGAGCCCATCTCCCTCCGCCCGGACTGGCTCTACGAGCATTTCCACAAGTCCTATGCGGCGTGGCTTGCCACCGACCGGCAGGTCATCAGCTGTGATGTTAACCTCACCGCGACAGATATCCTGAACTTCCGGATGTACCGGAAAGTCCGGCTCCACGGCCGCGAGTTTTTCGTGAAAAAGCTCTCCGTGACGCTCCGGGCGGATTCGCAGGCGATGGAATGCACGGCGGATTTCATCTCGGCATAGTGTCCTTTTTTCAGACTCACCGACAATGTAGATTTGCATTATGACAATCGACACATCATATCAGGATCAGTATCCGTTCCTCTTCGCAGGAAACGCCGGATCGATGCCGGTCAGATATGCGGGAAGCAATGCCGTCCTGAACATAACGCTCACTTTTTTCACAGAACAGGGCAATGTTAAGCATGAGTTCAGTTTGTTGTGCAATAATCAGGGGTACACGAAAATTCCACTGAAGGATATTCTCGATGCACTATGGGTGACTCCCGATGATTCTTTGTTGTACTTGCCCTTTGCCATTGGAGCCTCAGTTGCCCTGGAGGTTGAGTCCGGAGGGGAGACCTTCTCATGGCAGAAATGGGTGGTGTTGGGAGCGACGATTCCGGACGAACAACTGGACGCGGTCTTTAGCGGACGCGGGTTCGTTTCGCTTCGGCCTCAGACATATCCGATAGGCAATGATTTGTCGGAGGGTTCATGCACCCTAATATATAGCGGTGCGTCAAAGCTCAGGATTGATGTGATGGTCTATTCCCGCTATTCGCCTCCTTTCTCTGTGACATTGGCATCTGAGGCCACAGTAGACGCGATTGGTTTTCTTCATAAGGATATAAGCCTGTCATCCGTCGAGAAACTGGCCGCTGAAGCCGGGCATCCGGACTTGGATATTGTCGCATTCGATGCCTATAGCGTCATAGGACTTGAGGACGGGACGGAAGAACGCGGTGAAACGCTGAGGTATATCGTCAACCGAGGAAAATATGATGCGTTCCAGTTCTATGGAAGTTATGGAGTTCTTGAACCAATCTACGCCACAGGTTCCCGAAAATCGGAGGTTGAAACGGAGACCGCGACATTCACCAACGGCGGCGTGGAGTGCGAACTGACGAACGACAGCCGGCTTGTGCATGAGACTTTCACAGGGTGGCTCGCAAGCGCGGAGGAAGTCAGGTTCTGGCAGGAGTTCTTCGCGTCGGCGGCACGGTATGCAGTGATTGACGGGGTTTCGCGGAGAATCATCGTCGACGAGATTGATTCCGAAAGTACGGACGGGGAGCTCTCGGCGTTTTCGTTCAAGTGGCACTATGCTGACAGGAACGACGACCCGGCGCGGATACCCGTGCGGCAAGAGTTGAAACAATATAAACCAACGATATGAAGTACCAGAATTTCAAAAGCGATTTTGTCTCTGTCCACAAGTTCTATGAGCAGGAGGACGGGGCACAGGTTCAGAAGCCGGTTCCGGACCATGTCCGGCTGACTTTCTTCACGGAGGAGCGGCGCGGGTTCATCATCGTGGAGCGCAACGGTGCGGAGACGGACGGATGTTCCGTTTCTGATGACGGGCTGACGCTCTCGGCTTATGTCCCCCTTTCGAGAAAGTTCCTCGGCATGGGCGAACTCATTTGCGAGATTGCAGTAATCAATGCGGACGCTGATTTTCCCGACAGCATCCGCACGGTGGTGACTCCGGTGAGGATGGACGTGACCCTCTGGCCGGGCGAAACGAACGACGACTCGGAGGTGGAGAGTGACATCGTCCTCGGATTCATCACCGATACGGTCAAACAGGCACAGACAGCGGCCGAAACTGCTCAGGGGGCAGCCGAAGCTGCGCAGGCAGCGGCCGAAGCTGCGCAGTCGCAGGCGGAGACATTCGCCAGCGATGCCTCCGACAGCGCAAGTGCTGCGGCGCAGTCCCTATCGTCCATGCAATCCACGCTCAACGGCGCAGTAGCCACGGCCACCTCGGAAGCCGATGATGCCAAGACGGCGGCACGGGCTGCGCAGTTGCAGGCGGAGACATTCGCCGACGCCGCCGAGACCGCAGCCGAGAGCGCGCACTCTGCAACCGACATGGTGGCCGAGGGGATCGACAACGTGGAGGCACGGCTGGAAAGCCTCGAGAAGAAGTTCAAGGAGCTTATCTCCGGCGACCTCATCGTGGAGAAACTGACCCTCCGCTTCCTCGCCCTCTACGGCAAGACCTCGCTTATCAAGGTCTATGACGGGACGCCGGACACCGCCCCGGACTTCGTTCCGCAGTTCGCCTACAACAAGGCCACAGGCGACTATTACAAGGCCACAGGCAGCGCGTCCGTCAGCAACTGGGCAATACTCTAATCAGCAAGCATCATGGCACAGATAAACTCTTACACAGACCGCTCGGCATACACCGCCGACGCCACCCGGACCAGAACCAAGTCCGCAGTATCGTTCGTCACCGCAGACAACGAGCAGATTTTTGACGGAATCAACATTGTCGCGGACAAGAACTCCGCCGCAGTTGGCGACCTCGTCGTGTTCGACAAGACGCTCTCCAAGGTGCGCGTAATCAAGGCAAAGACAATCCTCAAAGCTCAGATACCCGCCAATCTCCACCCTTTCGGCGTGGTGCTCGGCTGGAGGGGCGACAAGGTGCTTTTCGCCTCGCTCTTCAATGCGGGCAACGCAAGGTGGGCGCACCCCTTTGAAGTCCGCATTTCCGGCATCAGCACGGCCTTGTCCGGCACCCTCGCAATCATAGTCCAAAACAACGGCTCGCTCTCCGAGGAGGTGGACGTGTCGTGGAACGCGGGCGACACCCTCACCTCGATTGCCACCTCAATCTCGGCGCAGTTCCAGACGCTGACCGATGCCGACAATAGGACATGGACGGCTTCGGTGGACGGCTCCGACATCATACTCTCGCACAACTATTCTCTGGTCGATACCGTGACCTCGATAACAGGCACAGGCGGAGGCTCGGCAGTCACCTATGTCGAGGACGGCGTGAACTACCAGACCACCCGCGCCTACCTAACAACCAACGAGTATGTGCAGAGACGCAACGGTGTCCGTTCCTCTTTCGGCGGAGGCAATTACAGGAAGTTCCCGCAGTATTACTCCACCAACGGCAGCACCCCGACCTCCGCAATCCCTCTCGGCTCGACCATCATTGTGAACGAGACGGCCTTTGAGGAGAGCGAGTACTGCTCCGCCCTGCGTGACGCATACGACACCTACGAGGATTACCTTTTCGGCGAGCACATGCTGCAGTACCCTGCGGCCTCGGGAGCGCACCTGCGCATAGGCAAGGAGCTTACCGCCCTGCTTGCCTCGTTGAAGGGCACCGATGTCCGGGGCGAGGACGAGAACCGCTACCCCGCAGCGGCAATGGCGCTCGCCTACGGCATTTCCCTTGACGGCTACACGACAGGGTTTGAGGCAGGCAACTGGTGGCTTCCCGATGTCGAGGAGATGGGTATGATGATGCGTGACCGCAGGTATGATGCCTCGGACACCGATACCGAAGACCCAGTGAACGATACCCTCGTGAAGATGGGTGCTGCTACCATGTATGGAAGCGGTTTCTATCCGTGGATTTCATGCGAGTGCAGCAGCAGCAGCGCGTTCATCTTCGGCGGCAACGGCGGCACCGTGAGCAACACCAGCAAGTGCTATAGTTACGCGGTTCGGCCAGTCTCCGCTTTTTAGACGGTCTTTTGGTTTTTGAAGTCCCCCTCCGTGTCGCCCGGCAGGGTCACGGAGGGGGAAGGCCTAAAGGAAACAATTATTGGAAATTTTTGCAGTCATGGCAAACAACATTGAGAAACTGAAAGTGTTGAACAGGCTCGTACTGTTCAGCGTGTGGCTCTACGACAAGGTGGACAAGTTCGACCGCAAGCGGAAATTCACCCTCGGGGAGCGGATTATCCACTACTGCGACACCGCGCAGGAGTGGATGATTAAGGCCAACGCCACCACGGACAGGAACGAGGCTGCGAGGCTGATATTCGATGCCCTTACCTGCCTCGACATGGTTTCAATCAAGACGAGGATTGCCTGCGACTGCAACAGCATGACGGTCAAGGATAAGGCCATGGCTGACGAGGGCCTCGGCGAAATCAATGATATGGCGAGGCGCTGGCGGAGATATTTTCTTCGTAAAGGCCGGAGCGCAGCCGGGGACTCCCCGGAAGCGGAGAGCCTACTTGAATGATATTTTGAAAAGGTCGCCGCACTCTCATTCAGAGTTATGCAGGAAGCGGCGAAAACATGCGAGTACAGCAGCAACAACGCGTTCATCTTCAACGGCAACAACGGCAACGTGAACAACACCAACAAGTACAATAGTTACGCGGTTCGGCCAGTCTCCGAATTTCAGGACATCAGCCCGGCGTTCCTCGACTTCTTTGAATCGCTGGAGGTCGCGTTCAAGCTATGCCTTATCCACAAGACCGGCTCTCCGAACACCATACGCTTCCGGCTGGACGAGAGCGCAAACCTGCGCTCCCTCGCCCACGCCATCTGGAACTGCGAGTATGTGCCAAAGGAGAGCATTTCTTTCCTCGTTTACCGCCCCTGCGTCCGTGAGGTCATCGCGGCCGATTTCTCAGACAGGATTGTGCATCATTGGGTGATGCTGCGTATTGAGCCTCTATTGGAGGACGGGGTGCTCGATTCAAGGCAATACTCCTGCAGGACAGGCAAGGGCACACTCGCGGCAATACGCCGTATGCAGGAGGACATTGCGATAGTCAGCAGGCGGTACACCGAGCCTTGCTATGTGGCGAGTTGGGATATATCCTCGTTCTTCATGTCGATAGACAAACGGAGGGTGTACGAGGAACTGGTCTCGCTCATCCAGTCGAAGTACATGGGAGCCGACAAAGACCTCTTGCTCTACCTCGTGCGCGTCCTCACCCTCTGCCAGCCGCAGGAGCACTCGATACGGCATACCCCGATAACCGAGTGGGAGAAACTGCCGAAGCAGAAAAGCAAGTACAACCTCGCATGGTTCATGGGCTTGGAGATAGGCAACCTCCCGAGCCAGCACGACGCCAATTTCTACAACGCCCCCGTGATGCGGTGGATTCGCTCTCTGGAGGTGCGTGTCGTGGACTATGTGGACGATTTCGCGGGGGCGTTCGTGAGCAAGGAGCAGTACGCCGCTTTTATCGCCAGCCTGCGGAACTACATGCTTGTTGAAAGGGGCTTGACGATGCACCCTCGCAAGCACTATTTTCAGTACCACGGCAAGGGTATCAAGGTGCTTGGCGGAGTGGTGAAGTACAAGAGAATCTACATAAGCAACAGGACGGTAGGCAACTTTGAGAGGAAGATACATTGGTTCAACGAGACGTGCGCAGGCAGGCACCACAGGCTTGCGAGGTACGCCGAGCCGTTCTGCGCAATCATAAACTCATATCTCGGGCTGATGCGCCACTTCTACGCATACAACATCCGTTGCAGGGAGGCGGAGGCGATACTGTCCGTATGGGAGGGTTACATATCCTTTGACGAGGCACGTTCCAAGGCGATAGCGGCTCCGAAGTACAACCGCCACAAGCGGGCGATATACAACGCGTACCGCCAGCACAGGAGGGATTTACGAACAATCAAACAGTTATACAGTTATGCAAGTTAGAGAACAAATCAAAGCCCTGCAGACCCGCAATGTGGAGTTGCAGGCGGTCATGGCATCGAGTGATGCCCATGCTTCCAAGTGCGCCAAGCTCGGCCTCGCGTTCAAGGATGAGTACCCGGACGAGTATTCGGCCTACAATGCCGCGAATGCCGAGTTCAACGAGAACGAGTCAAGGCTCTCCGAGCTTGAAGCGAATCTCGCTATGGAAGAAGAAGCGGAGCAGCTCTCTCGCCTGAATGCTTCCGAGGAAGTGGAAGGAGAGTAGGCTATGGACTGGACGAACATTCTGATTACCCTGATAACGAGCGGGGCGTTTACTGC
>CAVDEO010000073.1:0-11803 GCA_963607915.1 bacterium | reverse complement strand
CCGCAGCCATAGCCGCCAGCCCCGCGCTCTTGAGAAAACTTCTTCTGTCTGTCATGTTATTTATTTATGTGTTTGTGGCAAAAATAAGGAAATAATACTAACCGCCATTATGTTTGAAGGTAATCACTTGCTCTCAGGAGTCAAGCGAAGAAGTACTACACCGTGTGCAGGTACTTTGAATTTCATCGTGTCTTTAGTTGTCCCGATGTCCTTATGAGACCAAAGATTCCTGACTTTATATGACTTCTGCCAAGGAATAATCTGACCGTAGGAGAGACCTTTTGCCCAGTTGAACTCAAATTCCCAAGGTTCGTCCGCGCGGTTGAAGAAACAGACTGCTCCGTCTCCTCCGCTCAACTCCCTGACCCAAGTCTCGTGATTGCCAACTTTCATATATCTCACTCCTTGCCTGCCAAGCGAGTCTTGATCGATAGCGATAACTTCTTTGTTGGTGAGTAGCTCAAGGGTTTCTTTATTCATCGTTCGGAGATCATTCCCGGCAATCAACGGGGCCGCCATCATGCTCCACAATGAGAATTGGGATCGGTTCTCCTCCATAGTAAGAACTCCATTGCCAATTTGGAGCATGTCAGGATCATTCCAATGGCCTGGACCCGCGTATTTAGCGAGTTCAGCATTCTTGTCTATGATTCCGCAGACTCCTAATGCTCCCCAATGGTTAATTCCGTCAAAGCTGTTGCAGATATCGCCGGTCGTGCGCCAAAGATGACCTATGCCTTCGGCCCATTCCCAAGGACGACTGTTTCCCCACTCACAGATGGAGAATACTATAGGACGCCCGCATGATTTGAGTGCGTCGCTCATTGTTTTGTATGCTGCCTTAGGAGACTGTCCTTCATCAAAACACCAGTCGAATTTGAGGTAATCTACACCCCAACAAGCGTAGGTGATTGCATCTACAAACTGGTAACCGCGGCTGCCTGGACGGCAAGCGCACGTTTGAGAGCCTGCGCAAGAGTAAAGTCCGAATTTCAGTCCTTTGGAATGAACATAATCGGCTAGAGCCTTGATTCCGTTAGGGAAAGCTTTCTTGTCAGGGACTATTCTACCTTCTTCGTCCCTGCTGACCTGCCAACCGTCATCAAGATTTAGGTAGATATATCCGGCATCCCGCATTCCTGTTGAGACCATCAAATCTGCAATTTCTTTGATCTGGTCTTCATTGATGCCGGTTCCGAAACAATTCCAAGAACTCCATCCCATAGGAGGAGTCTTTGCGAGATCTTCGAAAGGCTGCGCGTGAAGTGTGATGCCCATTATGCAGAGCACGAGCGTGAGAAAAAATCTATTCATAAAGTTTTTGAATTTTAAACTGATTATTCACCTTTCTTGCAGATACGAACATTATCAATGCAAAAATTGCGAGTATATTCTTGAGAGGATTCAAGACGAATATTGAATGAGTGGTATCGATAGTTCTCAGGATAGGATTTCGAGCGGTTTACCACAAATGGTACAGTGATGGTTTCCCAACGCGAGAAGTTCTGGAACTTGATATCCGAAGGGCTCCATTCCATAGGGGCTGCATCCCAGAAGAGATACGTACAGAACTTTATCTTTCCATCAATGAGTTGATTTGCTGAGCGGAATTCCATCTTTACCTCATAGTCTTGATAGTTGTCAAGCATATCGTCGGTTACAGCAGTGTTCCCAATCTGCGCGATATACCACCAGCTGGACCATCCAGAGTTCGGGTCGATACGGAGGAAGTTGCCGCTTAGGCGTTGTTGGTCCTCGGGATCAGTTACAACGTACTGGGCGTCTGATGGAACAAGAGTGTCGAAGTCCATTATCATGCACTGCCTGTCATAGTAGTAACCTGGGCAAACAGCTTCAACTCCATGTTTGTCCGATACTAGCCTAACCTTGATATTTTTGTCTACGTCTTCTGGAACTTCAGTTGTGAGGTGCGTATCAGAAGATGTGATGACTTTCGATGGCTTGTCGCCGAAATAGACCGTGGCACTTTCTGCGTTGATATCATAGAGCTCGAAGAATTGCCCATAGATTACCAGTGTGTCACCAGGGGCTGTATATTCGTTGAACATACGCTCTAGTTTTAAATCAGGGGCGATAGTCACGAACGAAATCTCCGTAGTCCCTTTTTCATTGGTAATGTAGATCTTGTCAGTCTTTTCTTCTGGAAGTGTTACTGGAATTTTAAGGTATAGGGTATTGTTTTCTGTGTATACTTCATCAAGAGCTACTTCTATATCGTTTATCCTGATTGAAGAGATATTCGCCTTATCAAGTCCTTCTCCGTGGATGGCGATGAAGTCTCCCATTGCGGCTTGTGAAATCTGAGTGGTCTGATCCGCGATCGTTGTGACCCCGTCTATGGTGATGGGGACGAATTCGTGTCCATCCTTAGTGCAGGCTGAAAGTGACAATAAGAGCGCAACTGTTGCCACTCTATAAAATATTCTGTTTTTCATATATTTTACTTGTTGAATATGAATAATTTGGATACTACCAGCCCGGATTGTTCTTGTCAATAAGCGGGTTCGCATTGACCTCGTTTGGAGGAAGAGGGAGTAGTAGATGTTTTTCCTCGCGTCTCTTGACTACACCGTTCTCGTCTGTGGTACCGATCGCGTTCATAACTTGAAGATATATTCCCCAGCGGATAAGGTCCGGACGACGAACGCCTTCGCCGGCAAGTTCTTTGGCTCTCTCTTCAAGGATATATGAGCGGAACGTCTCCTTCGTAAAAGGTGTTGCCTCGTTTCTCTTGGAACAAAGTGTGCTGTTGTTGCGCTTGTTGAGTTCATCGATTACGCTCATTGCTTTCGCGGTAGGGCCGTTGACCTCATTGTCGGCCTCTGCATAAAATAGGAGAGTCTCGGCATAACGCATGTAAGGCCAGTTATAGTCGCTGCGATTGCCGTCAAGAGGATAAACAGAGCCTTGTGAGAACTTCATTAGCTTTGAACCATAGAGGTGAGCTGCGTACGAAACTTGGTCGGTAGGGTCATAGCCTTTTTCTCCTTTTCTTACGTAAACACTGTCTCGTTCCGGATAAAATACGTAAGTGAGTTTGCCTGTAGTTTTGTTGTACCAGTTTGGAATGCGGTGGAGGATACCCCAGTTGATGCGGTCGTCATCATAGTCATCGAAAAGTTGAAGCCAGTGGTCTCGCTGTACGTAGTATCCTGACTGCCAAGTTCCGTTCTTTGTCGCGTCCGGATATCCGAGGTATTCTTTAGGTGCAAAGTGAGAGTAAAGCGTTCCCTGTCCAAGTACTGTCTGGAGAGTGAATTCGAACTCTGGACCATTCTTGTTAGAGTTAGCCCAAAGTGCTTCTTGACTGGATGCGAGCGCGAACTCACCACTTTTGATACATTCTTCTGCCTTCTGAAGTGCGAGTTTATAATATTCTTGAGAATCGAACTCTTCATATCCTGAGACAAGGTCCTTTTCGTGGGTTATTGCTACCGGCATAAGTCGGCTTGTTGTGCCGTCAGCATTGGTCTTTGAACCAGGCCCGCCTTTTACTGTCACCTTTCCCTCCTTCATTGATGCTGAACCGATAGTTGCATAGACTTTTGCGAGGAGGGCGGTGGCTGAAGCATGGCAAGGATGTCCTTTTTGCCATTGAGAGTCGTTACGAGAGAACATTTTCTCTTCTGCTTCTTTTGCGCAACGTATAATTTCCTTGTAAATCTCCTTAACTGACGCTCTAGGCTGTTCAGGAGTGTTTCCTTCGGAAATAGATGATTTAAAAAGAGGCACTGGCCCATAGTGCTGGACAAGCTGGAAATACGCCCAAGCTTTGAGGAACTGAAGTTCTCCTTGTGCGTTGGCCTTTACTTTGGAATCTATCCCTTCAATCTTGCCAACCAAGTAGTAGTGGTAGTTTGCACGATGGATTGATTGGAAGTAGTATTGGAAGAAATTATTACAAGAACCGGAATCATAGAAGTTACCGGCACCGATTTCGCTGAACGCCCAAGTTGGACCTGTTTGGTAGTCGCAGTCGAAATTGGCTATCTGGTGGTAATTGCCCCATTCGAATGGAAATAATAATGTGCAGTAGGCGCCGCTGACCAGTTGGTCATAACTCTTGTCCGCTGCCACATCCTCTCCCGCCACGAATGTGAATGTCTTCTCGTCAAGACAGTCGCAAGCTGAAATCAGGGAAGAACAGACCGTTATAAAGGTTATTATTTTTAGACTTTTCATTTTCATGACATTTAGAATGAAATCTGGATACCAAAATTGAAAGTGCGTGCACTTGGATAAGATGATACGTCGACGCCACGACGGGAAGCATCGCTACCGAAGGAGTTGACATCAGGGTCGTACCAATCGTATTTGGTGATAGTGAAAAGGTTCGTCGCACTTAATACGAGGTTTATGGATGTTATGTACTTCACTGGATTATAGAAAGTGTAACCGAGCGAGAGATTCTTGCATCTAAGATAAGATCCGTCCTCGACATATCGGTTGGATGCTTTCATCGAACGAGTGTATGTGCCATCCGGACGAGGCCATTTCGCTCCCTCCTTGTTCGATTCTGTCCAGCGGTTGTTATATACGAATTTTGGCATATTGTTTCCGCTGACAAGCTTGAATGAGCGCAGGTTGGCGTTAAGTATGTCATTGCCGTGTGTCCCCTGAAGGAAGAAACTTAGGTTCCAGTGTCCCAAAGTGAATGTGTTGGTGATACCATATTGGAAATCAGGGTTTGTGTCTCCAATGATAGTCTTATCCCTGTCGTCAATCGTAGGATCGTCATCTAGATTCTTATACTTGATTTGCCCTACCATACTTTTGACTTTAGAGTCGGTCGCATTGGTGTAGTTCGGATCCGCCCGTACTTCAGCTTCATTGTCATAGAATCCGTCCTCGACATATCCGTAGAGAGTCCCGATAGGGTAGCCGTTCCTTCTGAGAAACATTGATTCCATTCCCCATACTACGTCAGAGAATTGGTCTGCGTTGAGGCCATAGACGTTGTTTCTGTTGAAATAGATATTAGCATCAATCTTCCACGAGAATTTTTTCTTGTGGATAGGAATGAACGAACCGGAAATCTCAAGACCGCTGTTTTCGACATTGCCATAATTGCATGCAATCTGGTTGAAACCTGAACTCATCGGAATCAGTTTATATTGGAGAAGATCTCGCGTATTCTTGTAATAGCCGTCGATTGTGAATTTTACTCTGCTATTGAAGAAAGCAATGTCAAGACCTAGGTCATACTGAGTTGTCGTCTCCCATTTGAGATTTGCTGCAGCCGGTCCACCCCAGCGATCTTCAGCCATACCGGAAGATACTTTTCCGTCGTAAGCGTAGTTGGTTGCGACGAACCTTGAACGGGTAGCATAGGCGTTTACGCCTTGATTGCCGGTCTGACCAGCACTCATTCTCAATTTCAGATCATCAAAGAATCCGAGTCTCTTGACCCATTCTTCGTCAGAGATTCTCCAAGCAAAAGCGCCTGAAAAGAAGTTGCCCCAACGATTTAGAGCGAGACGGGAAGATCCGTCACGACGGTACGAAAATGTGAACAGGTATTTGTCTTTGAGCCCATAGTTGGCGCGGAAGAGGAATGAAAGGAGTTGGGACTGGCCTTTTGATGAACTTATTTCCTTGTCTCCAATCGCGGCGCTGATGTCATTGTCTTCCGTTGCGTCTGTTGGAAAGTTCTTTGCGTTCATACTCTTACTCTTCCACATTGTCTTTTCGTATGTCATACCGGCGACAGCACTTACGTGATGGATTCCGAAAGTTTTGTCAAAGGTAAGGAGAGATTCCTCAGTTATGCTCTCATAGCTGTTATCAGACTTTACAGCATATCCGTTTGTTGGAGACTGGCCGGAACCTGTGTATCTGTTATAGTACTGGTTCCTTTCATTGTAGCTGTATCCGTAGCCTATGTTCTGGCGAAAGAAAAGCCATTCCGTGAAATTGATTTGAGCATAACCATTGGCGTAGATGTTCATAGAAGACAGGATGTTCTTTTCTGTCTTGGCGGTAAGGTAAGGATTGGCAAGGCCGGATGAGAAATCTTCTGAATAACCGGAATCGGCTTCGGGGTCGAATACCGGACGTGTAGGATTGAAACTTATTGCGGATGCTATGATGCCATAATTTTCGGAATTGGTGCGTGCGAGTCTGTTCTCGGAACGTGTGAATGATATATTGGAACCGAGATCGAGAAATTTATTGACCTTTGTGGTGTTATTGGCGCGGGCTGTATAGCGTTTGTAATAAGAGTTGCGGATGACGCCCTGTTGGTCAAGCATTCCTCCAGAGTACATATAGGTGCTTTTGTCGTTGCCTCCGGAAACCGTTAGGTTGTACTCTTGTGAAAGTGCAGTGTGGAAAATTTGATCTTGCCAGTTTACGCCATAGAATTTCTCTGTGTCGCCTTCTTTGCGATAATATCCATTCCTGAAATCGTCAGGTGATGGACTGTAGGTGCGACTTATGACTTCAAGTTCACCTGTTTCCGGGTTCTTGATAGTGTTCTCGTACCATCTTCCAGGAATTGGGAAAGGCAAGTTGGTCTCACTGACAAACTCCTTGCCGTCATAGATATAGCCGTTTCGGGTTACTTCGTTACGGTATTCTGCGTATGTTGCCGCATCAAGAACATCTATCGTTTTAACTGGCTTTGAAATGCTGAAATTTGATGAAAAGTCTACTTTCGCCTTTCCTGAACGTCCGCTTTTTGTGGTGATGATAATGACGCCATTTGCGGCTCTGGAACCGTAGATTGCTGTCGCAGAGGCATCCTTGAGAACCTCGATGCTTTCTATGTCCTGAGGGGCGATTGAACTTAGTGGGTTGTTTGTCTGCTTTGTGCTGTAATCAGTACTCGGCGCTTCTCCTGTAATATATGGAATACCGTCAACGATGTAGAGAGGCTCTGTAGAGGTGGTGAATGAATTCGCACCGCGAATCTGGATGCTGACTCCGGCTCCTGGAGCACCATCTGACTGAGCTACATTGACACCGGCAAGTTTGCCCTGAAGACCTTGGTTTACGCTTGCAGGATTTGTGCTGAGGAGATCGGAACTCTTGAGAGAAGAAACTGAGCCCGTAAGATCACGTTTCTTTACGCTTCCGTATCCGATGATTACTGTCTCCGAGATTTTATCGAAGTCTTCCTGAAGCACAACGTTAAGGACTCTTCTATCCTTTAAAGTGACGGACTGAGTCACGTATCCGATGCATGAGAATACCAATGTTTGTCCTTTCGTAGCAGAGATAGTATATTTTCCGTCTATATCGGTGATGGTTCCCAATCCTGTTTTTTCTTGAATCAGGACACCCGCACCTATGACAGGTTCTCCTTCTGAGTCGGTAACTCGGCCTGTCACGCTCTGACTATTATTATTTTCTTGCGCTGATGCTACTGTTCCCAAAGTTATTGTGAAAAGCGCAAAAAATGTCATGAATAGTTGTGTGAGTATATGATGTTGATTTTTCATGAACATTAATTTACATTACTGGTTGATTGTTTAAAGTGTGTGTAAAACTATCCCGAGGGGGAATTCTTCGATGTGGTTTTTTATAGCCTGTATTTATTGTTCGGGTTGTACTCTTGGAAAACTTTGTTCTGCTGGCCTCCGTGTCATGTATGGCAGGCAAGTCCATTGGCATGAGGAGACTGAGGATAGCATTGTTGTTAGATAGTTGGTTTTAATGTATTATCTTGCTTTTCGTGCGGATTCTTCGTCTAGAACATTATATGCGCTAACTTTGAATTTACTGGATGTGGTTGTATCTTTAAGTAGCGTGCTCTCGCAGTCTTGGTCTTTTCTCTTGAGTATTTTCTTGACTAGCACGCCGTCACGATAAATGTTGTATCCAGCGGTGTTCTCCTCATCCGTGCATTTCCAGGTTAGTTGAACGCCTTCCTCGCACTTCCTGATTGTGAGATTTGAGGGGGCTGTGGGAATAGGCGTTTTGGGAAGTAAGCCTGTTTTTAGATACTCTCTGTAAACTTTGTCGTAATTGGCGTTGACAACATTAGGACTGTCGTATGAATAATAAGAAAAACAAACTATGTTGCTTGAGACTCGTTTGGTAGCTTTTAACTGTTCTATGACTCTAGTAAGTGGTGCGCTTGTCCAGAATTTTTGGTCGAAAGTTTCTATGTTTACCCAAAATTCAAGTCCTTCAACAGTCCTTGCTGACTCCGAAAGCGCTGACATCCACTCTTCCTGCATGCCGAGTTCCAGTCCTCCGGCTCCTACACAGTCCTGAGGACAGAAGACGTCTCCTTTGCGGAAATGAACATTAGGAAGAATTCTCTTCCACATTTCTGCAGTCTCTTTCTTGTTTTTTCCGACCTTATAGTTTACAAACGGCGAGAAAAGAAATGGCATTGAGGGATCGATACTATTAAGATGGTCAAGATTGACATTCATTGCATTGGCCAGAATTCGCTCTTTGTCGGGGGTGTCAACGTTTACATTGCTGGTTTCCCATACCCAGTACCATCCGTACATTGCGTCAGGGTACTCCAACTTATAGAGTTCGATAAGCTCGTCTGCAATTCTGTTTCCAGTTTCCATTTGGGAGTAAAGCCATTCTTCAGAGTTATCGGGTCTCCACCATCCGTTGTTGTAGTTAAGTCCAACGAAAACTCGTATTCCTGACTTCTGTGCGCTCTTGAGGCATTTTTCAAGAATTTCGTAATAACGGTGGAGGTTTCCGTCTGAATCTTCTTCTGCTGACGGTACGAATATGAAATAATGCATCCCCGCGTTCCTGAGGACCTGCATCTCATTATCCCAACGTGCGTCATTCCAATCAGAGACTCCGTAAGGCTGAAAAAAAGTTCCGTCAATTCGGGCAACGGATTTGTCATCACTGGTCACGGACGATTCGTGTTGTTCGGCCGATGTCCGGTAGATGAAATCGGTCGGCGTCTTTGCGCTTAAAATGAAAGCACTTGTCGTGCAGAAGAGCGTTAGAAACAATTTCTTCATTGCAATGGATGATTATTGATTATGTATGTCTGCCAGTTCTTCAAGTGTTGTCCAACATTGGTATAACCCTCTTGGGACGTGGAAGCAACCTTTCCATTTGCCTCCCTTGAGAGGAAGTAGAACTTCTCCGCGACGGTTCAGGTAGCCGTACCACTCGGGATATTCAGAATCTTTGAAGTGAGCCCATGCATACTTGTGGACTTTCTCGAACCAATCAAGGCATCTCTCATCACCTGTCAGCCGATAACCTTTGAGGAGGGAAATCAGAGTTTCAATGTGAACCCACCAAAGCTTCTGATCCCACTCGAGCTGTTGCGGTGGAAATCCATTACGGTCGAGGAAATAAAAGATGCCGCCGTACTCTTTATCCCATCCGTATTCTATCATCTTGAGCGTCGTGTCCTTTGCTTTTTCAATAAGTTCGGGCCGATTAAGTCTTTTTCCTAGATCCATAATGAACCACATTGCCTCGATGTCATGTCCTGGAGTGACCTGACGGCCTTCGAAACAGTCAACCAGTTGGCCATTTATTCCTACATTTTCCACGATTATGCCACTGAGCTCCGGGCGGAGAAAAACCTCCATTACTTCATGAATACAGCATTCTATCTTTTCCTCGAGAAATCCCTCAGGCAATAGGTGCTCAATTTCCAGTGCGAGGTTGCATAGAATCATAGGCAGGGCGAAATTCTTCATGTCTCGTGTGCCTGGGTGCAGCTTGTTCCACTGTCCTTTAGGATTGGATTGCTTGTCGAGAACTTTCTGGTACGTCCTTAATGCAATGTCTGCGTACTCCTTACTGCCTGTGGCGAGTGCCAGTTGACCGAATGCCATTGTTGCGAATGTGTATGAGAAGATGTTGTACGGCTCGACAATCGGTTTCCCCTCTCTAGTTAGGGAGAAGTACCAGTTTAGGTCGCCGTCGTGTCCGTACTTCTTCAGAAATTCAGCTCCCATGATAGCGCAGTCAAGCCATTCCTGTCTCTGTGCTACCTTATTATATAGCATTGAGAAAAGCCATACCTCACGCCCTTGAAGCCAAATGAATTTGTCGGTGTCGAATACGTTGCCTTTCCTGTCAAGACAGGTGAAATAACCTCCGTATTCCTTATCTTGAGATTTTTCCAGCCAAAAAGGAAGGACGGAGTCTAGAAGCTCTGTACGATATTGTTCTGCTAATTCTTTAAAATTGGTCATGTCGTTGAATTATTGTTGTTAACTCCTAAAATTTAGGGGGACCAACTATCTATCGTAGACAAAAGTATAAACTCATTTTATTTATTGCAAATCTTGATTAGATATATTTAATTAAAATAATATGTTTTTTAATTGAGACTAACATAATCTTGTTGAAATTTGGATAAGTTTAAGAAAATCAATTCAGTATAGAATATTAGAAAATATTTAAAGAGTTTATAATTAAATGGATAATTTTATAATTATGAAAAATAATATTACATAATTATGAAAGATGTTGCATAATTATTTCATATATTTGCGACTGATAATTGTTAATTGAAGTTTTAGAAAAAAATATTCTGTGACATGAATAAACAGTCAAAAGAAGAAGCGGGATTCAGGATGATACAGCGGGATATCATTAGACAGACATTCAACTATGCTTTGAATCATGGTAGTTTCCTGCTCTCGGATCTTGCGGAACTGACCGGATATAGTGTTACTACAATCGGTAAATATATCTCCGTTATGCAGGAAGAAGGGCGTGTGTCTGTTTTGGGTAAGGTCCAAAAACATTCAAAAGGTAGGCAAGCAATACGATATGGAGTAAACCCTGATTCCGGATATTTTCTCGGAGTGGATGTTAAGACTTTCGAACTGTCAATAGGATTGATTAATCTGTGCGGAGACTTGATTTCGGTTGAAATCGACAGAGCTTTCCGGTTCTCAAATACGCATGAATGCTTGGAATTTGTGTGCCACAAAGTGGAAGACTTTATTGAAACAAGGGTGGATATTGATAGCAACAAGATATTGGGAATCTGCTTCAACTTGTCAGGTCGAGTAAATGCTACAGCGGGTACAAGCGCGTCTGTATTTAATTTTGAGGAGATGCAGGGTGCTTCCCTTTCAAATCTGCTCGCAGAACGTTTCGGAAAGAAGGTTTATTTGGAGAATGATACGAAATCGATGGCGCTGGGAGAATATGTCTCCGGAGTTAATCAGAAGTACCAGAATATGTTGTACGTAAACCTTAGCTGGGGATTGGGACTTGGTATTATAATATACGGAAAAATATATTATGGAATGGATGGCTATTCGGGAGAACTCGGGCATATTCCTATTTATGACAATAATATTCTTTGCCATTGTGGAAAGAAGGGTTGCCTTGAGACTGAAGTCTCGGGAATGGCATTGCATAGAAGAATAACTGAACGGCTCAAAGCTGGAGAGGAGTCATTGTTGTCCGGAATTCTCAAGGAGGGTAAAGAACTCACAATAGGCGACATTATTCAGGCGGTGGAAAAGGAAGATCCTCTCGCTTGGGAGGAAATGGATAAGGTTGCCTATGAACTAGGAAAAGCGATGGCGATGCTAATCAATATTTTTAATCCTGAAGCTATTGTTATCGGAGGATTGTTCTCGAATATCGATACTGCTTTCATAAAGGCCATAGAACTTTCTACGAGAAAACACTCACTCAAGCTAGTAAGTCAACGGGTTGCTTTTCTGAGCGCTTCCTTGAAACAAAATGCGGGCGTGATAGGGGCTTGTATGACGGCTAGAGCTAGGACATTCGAAAGCTATGGGTTTTAGCACTTGTATTTTACATAATACATTTAAGGCATATTTATGTATTTTATAAAATACGTATT
>CAVDEO010000072.1:0-11977 GCA_963607915.1 bacterium | reverse complement strand
AATATAGACCAAAAAGACAAACAATATAATATGGCAAGCAACAAGATTCCGACAAACACGATCACACGCGACCTCTGCGAACTCGCGGCCCCGACGGGCAACATCTACGAAACCGTAGTAATCCTCTCCAAGAGGGCGAACCAGATTGCAGCGGCTGAAAAGAAAGAACTTACAAAGAAACTTGAGGATTTCAAAAACGAGAGGGACACGATGGAAGAAGTGTTCGAAAACAGGGAGCAGATTGAGATTTCCAAATACTACGAGCGTCAGCCGAAGCCGGATCTCGTCGCAATCTATGAGTTCGAGCACAACGAGATTTCCTACAGGATTGCGAAGCACGACGAGGAATAGGCTCTGACGGCGGGGAATTCCCGTTCAAGAGACCGTCCCGCTGAATCCGTCTCCCTCGCCGACATAAGGAGGAGTTATGCTGAATCGTCTCGAAATACACAACTATGTTCTGATAGACTCTCTGGACATCACGTTCCCGGAGGGTCTTGTCATTATTTCCGGACAGACCGGGGCGGGGAAGTCGATTCTGCTCGGGGCGCTGTCGCTGCTTTCCGGGGGCAAGGCCGATGCGGCGATGATTTCGGAAGGTGCGGACAGCTGTGTGGTCGAGGCGGAATTCACATCGGTTGACGGGCATCTGAAGGATGCCGTCGAGGAGGCCGGGGCGGAATGGGACGAAGCAGGACTGATTGTGCGGCGTGTCGTCGCGCGTTCCGGGCGCTCCCGTGCATTCATCAACGACTGCCCGGTGACGGTGCAGACGCTTGCCGGGGTGACTTCGCGTCTTTTCGACATCCATTCCCAGAGCGGAACTCTCGAACTCCGCAACCCTGCCTACCAGACTGACATGCTCGACAATTTCGCCGGGAATCTCGCGTTGAGGGCGGAATATGCGGCCTCCTATTCCCGTCTCCAGTCGCTGACGGCCGAAAAGCGCAGACTGGAGGAAAGTCTCAGCCGGCTGCGGGCGGAGAGGGACTACAATCAGGCCCAGTTCACACAGCTAGACTCCGCCTCGCTGAAGGACGGGGAACTCGTTGATCTTGAGCAGGAACAGAAGAGTCTCGCCAACGCCGAAACCATACGGGAGAGTCTCTGCGCCGTTTCTGAAGCGCTCACCCCGAGCGGGGACGAACGGCCTTCCGCAGACGCGCTTCTGAAGGAGTCTGTGAAGAATCTGGAAAGGATTTCAGCCTTTGTCCCTTCGGCGG
This sequence comes from bacterium, assembly GCA_963607915.1. Classification (GTDB taxonomy): domain Bacteria; phylum Bacteroidota; class Bacteroidia; order Bacteroidales; family UBA932; genus Cryptobacteroides. Next base: position 10,754 of record CAVDEO010000072.1, on the reverse strand, counting down.
GTGCGCTTGCGCAGCGGCTCGAGTCCTCGCGCCTTGAACTGGACGACATCCTTTCGGAAGTCAGCTCCCTTGCGGAGAAATCGGAGGCCTCTCCGGAGCGGCTTGAAACCGTGGAGGCGAGGATGTCACTGATTTACGGGCTGTTCCAGAAGTTCGGATGCACAAGCGAGGCGGAACTCATCAGCCTCAGGAACAAATACTCCGACACGCTTGCCGACACCGACGGAATGGACGGGAGACTTGAATCTCTGTGTGCGGAAATCGCAGCCGAGTCGAAGAACAACGACAGGCTTGCCGCAGCCCTGACGGAATCACGGAAGAAGGCGGCCGGACCTTTTTCCGAGCACATCCAGTCGATGATCCGCTCTCTGGAGATGCCGTTGTCGGTCTTTGCCGCCGACATTTCCCCGGCTGCGAAGCCCGGGTCTCTCGGCCGTGACAATGTCAGTTTCCTCTTCAGCTCCACCGGTCGCACCCCGGTTCCGGTGCAGAACTGCGCCTCCGGAGGAGAACTCTCCCGCATTATGCTCTGTCTCAAGGCGCAGATGGCTCATTTCGAGTCAATGCCGACGCTCATCTTCGACGAAATCGACACCGGTGTCTCCGGCAGCGTGGCGGACAAGATGGGTACGATGATATGCTCAATGGGGGCGGATATGCAGGTCTTCGCCATCACGCACCTCCCTCAGGTCGCCGCCAAGGGCACAGCCCACTATCTCGTGGAGAAGTCAGTCTCTCCGGACGGCCGCACCGCATCCTCCATCCGCCGTCTCTCCTCCGAAGAACGTGTTTCCGAAATCGCCCGCATGCTCAGCGGCTCGACCGTCACCGCCGCCGCCGTCGCCAACGCCAAATCGCTGCTCGGCCTGTAACCGTCACCGCCGCTCTTAATCCGGTAGTCGGACAGGTACTCGATGCGGCGTACGCCCCCGTTGATGCGGGAGCCGTCGCGGAAGTTGAAGCTGGTCTGGAGGCCGGTCCTCGGGCAGCTGCCGATGGACTGGAGCCAGTCACCGCCGTACTTCGCACACATCTCGCAGAAATATTTCGTGATGTCGTAGCCCTGGAAGCTGAACTGAGTCGGCTCGGTGTTGAACAGTGCGCGGTAGGCCTTGACGAAGCGTATCGTCTCCGGAGAGTCGTAGTCGATGTAGTAGGCGAGACTTATGTGCAGATTGTTGTTGTGCAGGTTCTCCACTTCGATGTCATATCCCCGGACCTTGGAATGGCAGAACACCGCCACATCGCGGTTCTCGCGGGAGAGCAGGCTGATGTTGCGGAATACGTCGTTCACGAAGGCCTCGCTTTCTGAGGCTATGATGAACCTGTTGGTCTGCGGGCTTTCGACCGTGATTTCCTTCAGTTTTTCGATGATGTCCCGCCCTTCGAGCAAGCTGTACTGCAAGTCGGTGTATTTCACTCCGGATATGCCAAGACTTTCTGTGAACACCTTCATGGACTCGCTTTCCCTGCCCCCCTTCTCGGAGATTAGCACTGTCCTGTCACCGTCCCGCGTCTCGTCGGCGAGCCACTGCACGAGGTCGGCGTACTGGAGTTCGTGAGGGGTCGGCACCTGAACGAGTTTCGGGAACTCGGCGGTGAGGGCGGCCGCCTTCGGGTCGAGAGGGGAGACTATGGCGACATCATCTCCCACGGCATCGTGAGTCTTTCTTATGTCGGCCGGGGAAATCGGGCCTATGATGAAGTCTTCGTGCTCAAAACTGTTCCTTGTCAATGCATCCGTCCCTGTGTCGAACACATTGATGTTCACATTGAGACTGTCGAGTCCCAGTTCCCTTGCGGCGAGCAGCGCACCGCAGTAGAAATCAAACGATGACGAACTCGGCTTCTCAGTTCCCGCCATGAAAGGAAGCACAAGAGCGAAGCGTATGTTTTTCTGAGGGCTGAACTCCGCTGTCCGGTCCGCCCTCTGCCCGACGGCATCCTCATTCTCCCTGTCCGGTGCATCCCCGTTCTTCGGGGAGGTCGGATTGAATCCGGAACCGTCTTCGCCGTACATCCCGGCTGCGGCGGTCTTGTCCTCTGTCTCTTTTGCCGGAATCAGCAGTTTCTGGCGGGACTTGAGTTCCGGACTGTTCAGACGGTTCGCCTTCATTATGGATTCAACGCTGACTTCGTATTTTCTGGCGATGGTCTCAATGGTCTCATACCAGCGCACCGTATGGACCACCGGTTCCCGGGCGGTTTCCTGCGCTCGGGCAGTCACCTCCCGATTTGCATCCTGCGCTCGGGCTGCCGCCTCCCGCGGCTCTGCCTGTGCTCCGCCGGATGCTTTCTCCGCTTCGTCGTTCCGACCCGGCTCTCTGGCCCTGCCGGCTTTGCCGTCGTCATCCCCGACAACCGGGATAAGGATTATCGCGTTCTTTTTCAGACCTTCCGTGCGGACTGAAGGGTTGTACTTGAATATGTCCTCAATGCTGACCCCGTATGCCTTGCTGATTGAGTAGAGGGTCTGTCTTTCGAGAACGACGTGAGACCAGCACAATTTTCCTCCGACCTTAACCTTCTCTTTGGACACCGTCACAGGGGTCGGTACATAACTGTCCTGCGCAAGGGCGTCCGCCGGAGAAAGGACGGTCAGCGCGATTGCGGCCATGGTAAGGCCGAGTATTCCACGAATATTCATATTCCGGTTCTCATTTGTCCTGACTGTCCGTCGCCTGCGGGTCCTGCGGGTTCTGCGGATTCTGCGGGTTCTGCGGATTCTGCGGATTCTGCGCATTCTCCGGGTTCTGCGGGTCCTGCGGATTCTGCGGATTCTCCGGGGCTTCCGGATTCCGTACTGGTTCAAGACTGTGTGCAAATTCAAGAAGCCTGTCCGCAAATCCCCGCCACGACAGCCTCTCCTTTTCTTTCTTTATCTCCGCGATGCAGCTTTCCCGCAGCGACGGCTCCGCGAAATAGCGCAGGATTTCAGCCCGGACGGCATCCGGCGTGGCATCGGCCGCCACCAATCCCGTCCCCCGGTCTCCGATTGTCTCCTTCAGACCTCCCACCGCCGTGACGACCATCGGCACCTCAAAGTGGTAGGATACGGAACTTATCCCGCTCTGGGTCGCGCTCCTGTAGGGCAGCACGGTGAGGTCGGCCGCAGAGAAATAGAGCGAAACCTCCGAATCCCTCACATAGTGCAGCGCCTTGACAATCCGCCGCTCGCCTCCGGGAATCCTGTCAATTATTTCCTGATAGCGGGCGAAACTGCCGTAAGGTTCGCCGGCGACAATCAGCTGATAGCCGTCCCCGTCCAGGCCGGCGAAAGCTTCGAGCAGGATGTCCAACCCCTTGTATTCGCGAATCAGCCCGAAAAACAGCAGGTTCTTCTTCCCGTGCTCAAGTCCGAGCCGGTCCTCCGCCTCCTCCCGGGGCATCTTATGGCCGAAGTGCGAGTAGAGCGGATGCTGGATGACCGCGAACTTCGCGCCGTGCCTGAGCCGCAGAAGGTCTTTTGAAACCGCCTCGCAGAGAGTAACATAGCCGTCGCATCCGGACAGAAAATACTTCGTGAGCGGCGCGTCGAAGAAATGCGGCTCGTGCGGGACGACATTGTCGAGAATCCCGATGACGGTGCAGCTGCGCCTCATTCGCCGGCAGACATAGCCCAGAGAAGGCGCGAACCAGCTCATCCAGTAGCGTACTATCAGCAGGTCCGGCTTCCAGTCCCGGATTGCCTTCACGGTCCTGAGGTAGGAGAAAGGATTGGCCGTGTCCAGCACGGATGTGCTCCGTACCGGCACGGCCTCGTCGTCCTCCGTTACTTTCTGCGTCTTGCCAGGGAAGAGAAATTCGGGATACTGCCTCGTGAAATTGAAGGCCCGGACATCATTCGTCTTGCCCAGTTCTTCAAAAAGACAGGCGTTGAACTGGGAAATCCCTCCTCTGTAGGGGTAAAAGCAGGACAGCAGCGCTATTTTCAATTTTTATTTTTTTCCTTTGGCAGCGACATATTCCTCGTTCAGTCCGGCAATCACCTCGTCGGTGATGTCGAGCGTCGCGTCGCCCGTGATGACCGGGGCGCCGCCCTGATTGGTGATAATCATCGCATAGCCCATCGTCTCGTTGTACTTGTCGAGCCAGGTCTTGATTGCGTCCGCGAGCTGGTTCATCATCACAATCTGCTCCTCCTGAATCTCGTTCTGCTTCTGCTGCGCATAGACATTGAAGTCGTCCTGAGCCTTCTGGAGCTTCTGTCCCTGAACTTCGGCCACCGAGCGTGTCATCAGCCCCTTGTCTATCTTCTCCTGAAAGTCCTTGATGTCCTTCTCGAGCTTCTTGCCTCTTCTGTTGACTTCGGCCTGGATGTTCTGAACCTTGGTTTCCACGACTGAGCGCTTGTCGTTCGCCATGTCGTATTCCTGAAGAATCCTGTCGAGCTGGACATAGACGATGTCGCCCGCATGGGATACGGCTTCGGTTTCTGCGGCTTCGGTTCCGTCGGCTGACTTCTTGTTGTTTCCGACGAGTGAGAGTGTGCCGAAAACGATTGCGGCAACAAGGGCTATAACACTGATTGTCAGCGTTATGATTTCATTTTTTTTCATTATGTGTAATATTTTTTTGTTTTTGCCGATAAAATCCCGTGTCTCCGAAAAACGGTTACAACTTACAAATGTATGAAAATATATTCATATAACCTCATCCCAGACATTTGAGATATGCCTTTATCGTATTTTCAAGTCCCATATATATCGCGTCGCAGATGAGGGCATGGCCTATCGAGACCTCGTCGGTCCACGGAATCGTGCGGACGAAATAGCCGAGGTTTTCGAGGTTAAGGTCGTGTCCGGCGTTCAGCCCGAGACCGCATTCCCTTGCCTTTTCGGCAGCTTTGAGGTAGGCTTCGACCGCCTTCTCCGGGGATTCCTTGAACATTTCGGCATATCCCGCCGTGTAGAGTTCCACCCTGTCAGCGCCGCACTCGGCCGCGCCCTCGACCATTTCCGGATCCGGATTCACAAAAATGGACGTCCTGATTCCGCAGGCCTTGAACTCGGAGCACATCCTCGTGAGAAACGCCTTGTTTTCCAATGTGTTCCATCCGGCGTTGGAGGTGATTGCGTCTTCCGCGTCGGGGACCATCGTGACCTGGTCCGGGCGGACTTCCTTCACGAGCGCTGCGAACGCAGGTATCGGGTTGCCCTCGATGTTCATCTCAGTCCTTACGAGCGGTCTTATCGCGCGCGCGTCCGCGTACCTTATATGTCTTTCATCGGGCCTGGGATGAATCGTGATGCCCTGCGCCCCGAAGTTTTCGCAGTCGGCGGCCGCCTTTTCCACATCCGGTATGTTTCCGCCACGGGAGTTTCTCAGGGTGGCGAATTTGTTTATGTTAACGCTCAGTCTTGTCATATTGTTTGTCTATTGTTTTTCTTTTTGGTCTATATTCATTTTCTCATCGGTCACATACCCCGGTATGCTCCCTCTTCAAAAATGAATCTATCCTCTTCTCATCGGTCACATGCGCCCGCAAAAATATACATTATTGTTCAAATCGTGTCAAGAAATCACTAATTTTGCGATTTGTACCCTTTGCCGGGGATTCGGAATCCGATTTTTCGGATTGCGGTTACTTATTTTGATTAAGTAAGCGTTAAGGATTACTAAAGTTTGATTTTGGGATTGCGTTTTTTACGGAATGATTGCGGTTTTTTACAGAAACCCGGAACTTCTCGGGACTCCTTCGTTTCACTCCCTCAGGACACGGCTGGCCGGAGCGGGGCTTGAACCTGTCGCCGTCTGCGAGCGGGAGCAGAATGTCCGGGAATCTCTCGGCGCTTCGTCGCTCATCGTAAGTCTCGGCGGAGACGGCACTTTCCTTTCGGCGGCAAGGCTGGCCGCGCCTCTCGGCATACCTGTGCTGGGAGCGAACATGGGACGGCTCGGTTTTCTTTCCGAGAACAGGCCGGAGGATGTCGCCGAAGCCGTCATCAGCGGTGACTACAGGGTGGAGGACAGCCCTCTCCTCTCGGCCGCGGTTCATTCGGCGGACGGCGCGCGCACTGCGGAGTTCCTCGCACTGAACGAAATCACGGTGCACAGGTTCGGACCCGCGATGCTCGGGGTGGACGCCTCCATAAACGGGAACCGGCTGCCGACCTACTGGGCGGACGGACTCATCGTCGCCACGGGACTCGGCTCCACGGCATATTCCCTCAGCGCGGGAGGCCCGATTGCATTTCCCGATTCGGGAGTCCTGCTCGTCACTCCGATATCTCCGCACAATCTCAACGTCCGTCCTCTCATAGTCCCCGAATCAGCCGCCGTGGAACTCCGCTTCCGTTCACGCGACCCGAAGCTTGTCCTTTCGGCCGACAACGTCAATTTCGTGATGACCGGGGATTCCGTCGTGAGCGTGGGGGTGGCACAGTTTTCGCTCAAACGGGCGAGGCTTCGCGATTCCGGCTTCATAAATGCCCTGACAAGCAGGCTTTATTGGGGTGAGGATGCCAGAAATCACTGAAAATATGGAAAACAAGGGGAATGTTCCTGTACATGTGTCCATCATCATGGACGGAAACGGACGCTGGGCGAAAGCTCGGGGGAAGGAACGGATATACGGCCATTTCGAGGGGGTGGAGTCTGTGCGCGCCTGCACGGAGGCCTGCGTGGAGGACGGAGTGAAATATCTCTCGCTCTATGCCTTCTCGGAGGAGAACTGGAACCGTCCCGAAGAGGAGGTTTCGGGGCTGATGTCCCTGATGGCGCGGTGCATGGCGAACGAACTGCCGACATTCCTGAAAAACGGTGTGCGCTTCGTGGTTCTCGGCCACCGTTCGAGGCTCTCTGACGAGCTGAACGCGACGATTGACGACTGCATGGCGAAGACCGCGGACGGCAAGAATCTCACTCTGATTCTGTTCATGAGCTATTCCGGCAAATGGGACATCTTCCAGGCGGCAAGGCGTATGGCTCTTGAGGCCGCGGAGTCCCCGGAAGCCCTTGAACGGCTGAAGAATGCGGACCAGTCATTTTTCGACGGCTATCTCGTGACCGCAGGCATTCCGGATCCGGACCTCATCATCCGCACTTCCGGCGAGACCAGGCTGAGCAACTATCTGCTGTGGCAGGCGGCATATTCCGAGTTCCTTTTCACCGACACGCTCTGGCCGGATTTCCGCAAGAAAGAGTTCAGGGCGGCGCTGGAAAGCTATGCCAAACGTGACCGCCGCTATGGCAAAGTGAAATAAATTGCATATATTTGCAGATTGTATGTGACGTGCTCGCTGCGGTACACCACGGACTGTGATGGGATTCCGGAGGCACAGCACGAATTGTGATGAAATACCAGAAGACAGATGGCGATTAGATTCAGATTCCTGTTTTGCACAGCAGTCTTGCTTCTCCTTGCGGGGGCGATTCTCAAGGCGCAGTCCGGACTGACTGTGGATTACGGCAATCCTCAGAAATATGTCGTCGGCGGAGTGTCCGTCGCGGGCAACAATTATGTGAACGGTGACCAGATTGTCCAGCTCAGCGGCCTGCGGAAGGGGATGGAAGTGACGGTGCCGAGCGATTTCTTCTCGCTGCTCATCGACAAGATGTGGCACAGGCGCTATTTCGAGGATGTCTCCGTGGCCATCGACTCTCTCAACGCCACCCGCGACACAGCCTTCTTCAAGATTACCGTGTCCGAGCGCCCGAGAGTCTCCAAATGGACTTTCTCCGGGATCAAGAGCGGTGACCAGAAGGATCTCAAGGAAAGGCTCAACCTCAAGCCTGGAGGAGTTTTCTCCGACTATGTGGCCAAGACCTCGACAGACATAATCAAGCGCTTCTATGACGAGAAAGGCTACAACAACGCCACCGTCGACATCCAGACCAGACGCGACTCCCTTGTCAAGGGCGCAATCCGGGTGAACTTCGCCATAAGCAGGAACGAGAAGGTCAGAATCAAGAAGATAGACTTCGGCGGGACTTATGATGTGAAAGAGTCGAAACTCGTCAAGTCAATGAAGAAGACGAGGGACAGGCGGCTCCAGAACTTCTTCAAGTCCAAGAAATTCAACGAGACCGAGTACGCGAACGACAAGAAGAGCCTCATCGAGGCCTTCAACGAGGCCGGCTACCGCGACGCGAGGATTCTTAGCGATACGGTCTATTTTGTCGAGCCGGGAAAGCTTGAGATTGACTTCAAGATTGATCAGGGAAAGAAATATTATTTCCGCGACATCACATGGACAGGAAACTCCGTCTATCCGGCCGAGGCTCTGAACGACATCCTTCAGATAAAGAAGGGCGATGTCTATGATGTCGTCACCATGGAAAAGCGTCTCTTCGGCGGCGGAAAGCAGAATGAATATGACGTTTCCAAACTCTATCGCGACAACGGCTATCTTTTCTTCAACCTCCAGCCTGTCGAACTCAATGTGGTCGGAGACTCCGTCGATGTGGAGATGCGCGTGGTGGAGGGCAAGCAGGCCACTCTCAACAACATCATAATCAACGGCAATGACCTCACCAACGAGAAGGTCGTGCGCCGTCAGGTGTTCACCCGCCCGGGCTACCTCTTCAGCCAGTCTGACTTCGAGCGTTCCATCCGTGAAATCGCGTCCATGGGGCAGTTCGACCCGGAGGCCATAGCCGACCCGAACAAGGGATATTCCATCCTTCCGAATCAGAACAACAACACCGTCGATGTCGTCTATAATGTGACGGAGAAGCCTTCGAGCCAGCTTGAACTCTCCGGAGGATGGGGCGGAAACACATTCGTCGCCACTGTCGGCGTAAGCTTCAACAACTTCTCGACGCACCGTTTCTTCGACAAGAGCGCGTGGCGGCCTGTCCCGCTCGGCGACGCGCAGAACCTCGCGTTCCGCTTCCAGACCAACGGAACTTACTACACCTCGCTCTCAGCAAGTTTCTCGGAGCCGTGGCTCTTCGGAAAGAAGCCGACCTCGCTGAACCTTTCGCTTTACTACACCCGGCAGACCAACTCCTACCTCGCGTTCAACATCCTGAACAACGACCAGTATATGGAGGTCTATGGCTTCGCCGCCGGAATCGGAACCCGTCTGAAATGGCCTGACAACTACTTCGTGCTCTACAACCAGCTCAGCTGGCAGACCTACAGGCTGCAGGACTGGCAGTACAACTTCCTGTTCAACACGGGAGTTTCGCACAACCTCAGCTACATGATAAGCCTGTCCCGCAACTCCACGGACCAGCAGATTTATCCGCGTTCCGGTTCGGATTTCTCAGTCTCCCTGCAGCTGACTCCGCCTTATTCGCTGCTGCGCAAGAAGACCGTCTATAATGACGGGACGCAGGTTTCAGTCAGCAACCCGCGCGACATAGATTACAGCCAGTGTTCGTCGGAGGTGAGGTACAAATGGATTGAGTATCACAAGTGGCAGTTCAAGGGGGCGGTCTATACGAAACTGGTCGGAGACCTTGTGCTGATGACGAGGGCGCAGTTCGGATTCCTCGGCTACTACAACCGCAAGTGGGGGTATTCACCGTTTGAGGGCTTCCGCGTCGGTGGTGACGGAATGTCCGGCTACGACACCTACGGCTCGGACATCATCTCCCTGCGCGGCTACGAGAACTACTCGCTCACCCCGACCAGCACTTCACAGTACAATACATCCGGAAACTATTATGCCGGAAATGTCTATGACAAATTCACCGTCGAGCTCCGCTACCCTGTCGTGCTTCAGCCGCAGTCGACCATTTACGCGCTGCTCTTCCTCGAAGGGGGTAACTGCTGGAGCGACCTGCGCAACTTCAACCCCTTCCAGATCAAGCGTTCAGCCGGTGTGGGCGTGAGGGTCTTCCTCCCGATGATCGGTCTGCTCGGAGTTGACTGGGGATACGGTTTCGACGATTCCGTGAACGGAAAGAGCCAGTTCCACTTCGTTATCGGACAGCAGTTCTAAGACGGAGTCCGCGTGTGGCACGGCTTTGGCTTTGCTGCTGCGGGTTCGGGGATATGTGAATATGAATGGAATATAAATGAAAATATAAAAACAGTTATACGATGAAAAAGATTCTTTTTACGGCAGTCGCTTCGCTTTTTGCAACGGCTGCATTCGCTCAGAACGTAACCACGGGACATGTGAACACCACGGAGCTGATTCAGCTCATGCCGGCCATGGACACGGTGAGAACCCGTCTCGATGAGGCTCAGAAGGAGGCGAATGAAACCTATCAGGCGATGATGGAGGAGTTTCAGACAAAGAACAATACCTACCAGCAGAAGCAGGCATCCTGGACTCCGGCAATCAAGGCCTCCAAGGAAAAGGAACTTCAGGACATCTACACCCGTCTCGAGGAATTCCAGCAGTCCATAGGACAGGAGCTTCAGCAGATGCAGCAGAGCCTTCAGGCTCCGGTTTACCAGAAGGTGAACGAGGCGATTCAGAACATCGCGAAGGAAAAGAAGCTCGCGTATGTGTTCGACATCAACTCTGTGCTTTATGTGGATGCCGCGCAGAGCATCGACCTCACTCCGGAGCTTCGCGTGATTCTCGGCATTCCTGAGGGACGCACGCTGGCTTCGCTGCAGGAGGAGCTGCAGGCCAAAGCGGCCGCTCAACAGTAAAAATGCCCTAAACGGCACGCTTGCTTCGTTGTGCCGCGACAGATTAAATCCTCACAACCGTCAGGTTGCTGCGGTTTAATCTTCTTGCACGCCTTGCAATCGCACCGCTTATGACATTTTTACATCCCGGTTTTTTACTTGGTAATCCTTAAAAAATAACTTGGTAATCTTTGTTTGTCTTTTTGGTCTATATTTC
>CAVDEO010000071.1:0-12532 GCA_963607915.1 bacterium | reverse complement strand
GCGCGCGGATTCGAGATCAACGAGGAGAGCCGTGCCCTCAACGAGGACGGCTCCTCCCTGCCGGAGCGCACGTTCTTCAACCACCGCGATGCCATCAGGGACATATTCGGAATAGAAATCCGCTTCGACAAGTCCCTGGGCTACTACCTCTCCAACGATGACCTCGGTGACGAAGGGATACGCGGCTGGCTCCTGACTTCCCTCTCGGTAAACAACCTCATCAGCGAAAGCGCAGAACTTCGGGACAGGATTCTCTTTGAGAATATCCCTTCGGGAGAGAAATACCTCACCGTCATCATAGAAGCGATGAAGGAGGGCAAGGTGCTGGAGATGAGCTACAAGAAGTTCACCGACAGCGAGGTGCGGACATACGACGTCGCTCCGTATTGCGTGAAAGTTTACAAGCAGCGGTGGTATATGGTAGCCGCACCCATTGGGGAAAACGGCGAACAGTCGGACAAGCCCTTCATTTACGCCCTCGACCGCATCCAGATGCTCCAGCAGACAAGGATGGACTTCCAAATCCCTGAGAACTTCTCTCCTAATGAATATTTCTCCGATCGCTTCGGCATAGTCCACGATGAGCGTTATACCCACGTGAAAATCCGTCTCAAGGTCTGGGATAGGCAAAGGCACTACCTCCGCACCCTGCCGCTCCACCACTCCCAGAGGGAGGTCGAGACCACCGAGGAATGGTCAATCTTTGAATATTTTATGTCGCCCTCATGGGACTTGGAACAGGAACTCCTACAATACAACGACCAAGTGGAAGTGCTTGAACCCCAGAGCCTCCGCGATATGATGATAGAGCACGCATGGAATATGCTGCACCTTTATAACGAAGCATAACGGCAAGATGAAACACAGGGACAAGGAATATTGGAACAGGCTGATGGAGGAACACGACAGCTTCCACTCCCGCATGGACACCTACAAGGCGCTTCCGGTCGAAGAACGCCTTGACAAGTTCCGCGAGGAAATCCGGCACTACGAGTCGGCCATACTGGAAATTACCGGCGACACCTACCCCAATGGCGTTCCCTACGGCAGCCTTGATTCAGAGGAGAAGATGGAGACGGTGAACACGTATCTCGGCTGCCGCTACTTCGCCCTCTCCAAGATGTTCGAGATTCACTGCGGCGAAGCCGAGGTGGCGAGGCTGGAGGCCCTGAACGACAGACTGCTCACGCTCACGCAGGATATGTTCAGCCGCACTTCCAAGATGTACCGCTACATCCTTGATATGCCCCTTGACGAGAAGGACGATGACATCGAGGTGCAAGGCTCGCTGCGATACTGGGACGACGGCCTCCACACAATCCTTGAACTGGAAGACGACGCTTTCTACGACTCCGACTTCAAGCGGATGATTCCGGTGATAGCCGAAATCGACAGGGAGCATAAGGGCGACCTTGAAATCATCCATTGCAGCCCTTGCTGGTACAAGTACAGCGGTCACGTCTCTTCGATGACCGACAAGGAGCTTGGCATAGAGAATATTCTCGATGACGGCACCACTTGGGCGGAGTCTTGGCTGCGCCTTCCGAAGCTGGACCACATCTGTATGTGCTACGCCATCCACGCCCTCGTGACCCACAAGGACTACAGCATCCCCGACCTCCTCAGGCTCAACGACTTCGAGGTCAAGGTGGAGGTGAAGGTCCAGCAAATCACCGAGCAGGACGGATCCAGATGGAACTGGACCGATGGCTACGAGGAGGAGCAGTTCATCGACAAATTCCTCCACGAAGCCGAGCATCGCCCTGTGGAGGCTGGCCTAGGAGAATTCATCCGGCGCAGGGGGCTTGAATATTTCGATCTGACCGATGAGCCGGAGCGTACGGCAGGACTGCCCGACTGCGTCGCCGACGATTCTCTCACAGTTCCTTTCCTCAAAGCCCTCTACCGTTTGGTTAACCGAAAGGAATAAAAAAAGAGACCAACCCACTTTTGGGCAGCCTCATATAAAAATATTTGTTACTGCCATATTTTGGCAGACACGGTATCTAAATTCGCGGCATCAAACAAAAAATAAAGATGGCAAAAGATTATTGGAAGATGACCGCGCCGCAGCTCCAAAAAGAACTCAAAAGGGTTGAGAGGCGCATATTGAGGGTCACCGGCGACCCATTCCACAAAAACTGGCGTTACTGGCGCTGGACTGAGAATGGCGACACCTTGGAGAAGGTCAAGATGATGATGCTCGACCGCAGCGCGATCCTTGACCGGCTCTTCGAGAAGCATTGCACGCCGACGGAAGTCGCGAGAGCAGAGAAGGTCAACGACTTGCTTCTGGACTTGACCCGACGCACCTATAGCACGGTCGCGAGGTTGTACCGCAGTCTCCTCACCTTGCCCCGCGATGAGCGCGACGACAAATGTGAGGTCGAGGGAAAGCTTATACCCGATTTCACCCTGCCGCATTCGGTTCTGCGCCTGGAGGACGACGATTGGTACGGCTCCGACTTCATCAGGATGGCCGAGATTCTCCACAGCACGGAGGAGGACGAATTGCCGCTGGTGCATGAGCGTATTTACCTTGACCCGACGCACACCCCCGATATGACGGACAAGCAGCTGGGAATCGTGAACGAAATGGACAACGGCACCTCTTGGGCCGAGGCGGTACTGCACCATCCCGCCCTTGAGAACATCAACTTCTGCCACGCCTTTCACGCCCTCTGCACCCACATAAACTATTCGCTGGTCGACGCGTTACGCATCAATGAATACAACATCGAGGTCACCCTTACTGTGAGCCAGGCCACAGACCAAGACGGCAACCGCCTGTTCTGCCACGACGAATATGATTTCCCGAAATTCCGGGACGGCATCCTTCGCCAAGCCAACTCCCGCCCCGAAGGGATGTCGCCGGAGGAGTTTGTCCTCGTCCGCTCACGGGACTTCTTTGAGGGGTATTACGACCTTGCGGATTACTACAAGCCTACGGACTTCGTGCCTGGGATTGACCTCTCCGACCCCGAAGCTGTCAGCAAAGCCGGAGGTGTCGAACCTTTCATCAAACGGGTTTACGACGCGCTGAGACATCACCATCATTTTCCCCAAGCCGATCCACTGCCCCAAGTGCGGCTGCGAAATCCCGATTAACGGATTGCGTGGCATACTGTCCCGCTTGCTGAATTTGTGGAAGCATTAGTCTCCGCCCTATTCAAGGCTTGGATTTTACATCCTTGCTACTATCGCCAGCATTGCCACGCCGCCGAAGTGGCGGATGTTGTCGTGGACCTCTCGCACGACGAGCCGGAGCGTCTTGCAGTCCGGCTCCTCGTGCCAAACGAGGTTCTGCGATTCTTTTATGTCCTTCACCTGCTGGACAGTTTTGCCGAGGCTTGAAGCCAGCAGCGAGAACGCCGCCTCGTGGAGATACTGACGATCGCCGGAACTGACGATGTATTCAATGCCACTCCTGCCGAGTTGCCCCTCCCAGTCGAAAACCACCTCATATTTGCTGACAGGCCGGAAGTCCGCCCTGCCGTCGATGAAATTGATGCCACGGATACCGTTCTCCGTCTTGATTTGCAGCCAAGTCTTGCCGTGCATGTTGCTGTAGCCCTTGTCAGGCGGCACCACGCCATCGTCCGGAATCCAGAGGGAATTCCCCGCCTCGCCAGTCCATCTCCCGCCGGAGGTGGGAATATTCTTCCGCCCCCGGTCGCTGAATAACTGCCCCCAGAGCGCATCCAACGCCTCCTGCACCTTCTTCGGCTGCGCGTCAAACATCCGCTGATTCTCCGCCGGATCAGTAATGGCGCTCAACCGCTTCTGAAGCTCGGCTAATGCCATAGCCTTGTCGGAGAGTGAGCCGGAGAAACTGCCTGTCGACCAGCCAACAGTGTTGTTGCTGAATATATTATCGAAAATTGACATATCGGTTTGTTTTACTGAAATTAAACAGAAAAGACTTATACGCTATATTTATGGGGAAGGCTACAGGACTGTCATAGCGGAAAATCGAAACAAATATTTGATTACAAACACGTTTGAATATCACTCAGCTTGTTCAGCTCACCATTCATCGCAGTCAACACGGACAGCAATGAGTCCTCTGTGTTGAGTATTTCCTGATAGTTTTCAGTTGTCAACAACTCTAACGTGTCCTTTAACTCTTCTACGCGCCTTTGAGCTGACTCAAATTTTGCTAACAAATCATCATTCGAGTTTTTGCTTACCTCCCTTACGAAATCTTGCAATGCCTTAATTTCCTCGTTGACGGACATTGTAACGTTATGTAAGGTCTCCATGTTTTTCGAATTGCCCTCTTGGATGGTATGAAGATTCTTATCGATAGCTGACCGTAGGCCTTCATCAATAATCTTCAGGTTCTCTTGCAACAAAGCAACGCCCTTGTCCGATTTGTCAAAGGCTTCATCAAACTTTCCATTAACTGAATTTACGGCTGACTTCATCATCTCATCCGTTGAAGTTACAACTCTCTTTATCGACTCGTTGACGGACATTGTAACGTTATGTAAGGTCTCCATGTTTTTCGAATTGCCCTCTTGGATGGTATGAAGATTCTTATCGATAGCTGACCGTAGGCCTTCATCAATAATCTTCAGGTTCTCTTGCAACAAAGCAACGCCCTTGTCCGATTTGTCAAAGGCTTCATCAAACTTTCCATTAACTGAATTTACGGCTGACTTCATCATCTCATCCGTTGAAGTTACAACTCTCTTTATCGACTCGTTGACGGACTCGAATGTTTCTTTCAAAGCACTCAAATTCTCTGCAATTCCTTGCAGGATGTCCTGACGGTTCTTTTCCATGACTGCCCGCAGATTATCGCCGACAGCTTTTATGTCTTCTTGTAGTGAATCAATCTTCAGAAGAACATCGTTAACGGTCTGTTTTTGAGTTTTTTGAATAGACACTGAATTTGTGTCATGGAAACTCAAAACAAAAAAGGTGAACACTCCTACGGCAAGGGCGACAATCAAATACAAGTACCAATATTCAGAAATCAAAGTCAGACCCAAAGGGGCGAGAATCAGTCCAGCCAATATAAAAGCTGCAACTGACAGAATTATCCTTCTTTTCATCGTCATTCCAATATTTATTTAAATTCCTCCAGTTGTTGTTCAATCAGAGCTTTATCTGCCTGAAGTCTGTCAAGTTTAGCCCTCGTCTCTGACAATTGACTCTCTTTGTTATTCAGATTTGACAAAACTTTATCAAGCTGTTCCTGAAGAGGTTTCAACATTTTATCTATCACTTCTTGTTTGACAGATTCAATTATACGGTCTTTGCTCCCCATAATAGAATCCGTATATTCACTCACATCCGTTTTTCTTATTTCCATTACGGCTTCATGTAACTTATTCTGGGTATTTTTGTGGCCGAAAGCAGTAACGAGCTTATCAAGAGTGCCAAATGAATATCCGTTTAAGAAATTATAAATAAGTCCCGAAACAACATCCAACCAAGAGCCTTCCTCTTCATCGCCTTGTCCATACTTGAAGACATCTCCATCTTCAATTTCAAAATTTAGTTTTATTAAATTCTCCAAGAAATCCTCTATCTCAAACTCGGGGACATATTTTCTAAATTTGTCACCCGCTCTATCAAGAAAGGCATCGACACAATTTTCAAGCACTCTCTTGGCCGAAGCTCCTATTTTTTCTGTATCTCGCTTAAGGTTTCTCTCAAATAATCTTTGTAGAACAGTCTCCATTTTAGGGATAATGTACTCAGCCTTTTGGAACAGCGTCAGACCATCTATAATCCTGTCTAGCTCATTGCATGCGGAGTCAATATCATCTTCCAAGGTATGTTTTCCCGTACGCACGACTTTCTTCAATTCATTCTCGATTTCGTCCCCCAGTGTGTCTATTTTAGGGGTCAACCAGTTATCCGCTCTCACCAGCATCTCCTTCCTCTCTAAAATTTCATAATCAGGCAAAGAGAGTGTTTTGATAAGGTATTCACATTCACCGATTTCTTTTTCTATGTCGGTTTCTTTCTTTTTCCCGGCATTAATGAGGGCGCTCATCGGTTTGCGGAGCAGGATTTCAACCTTTTCCCTCTCAATGACTTTTCTGATGGCTTCGGTTAGATTATCCAAGTGGCTCGCCGTCATCATATCCGGCTGCCCGCATATTTCGAAACCGTCACAATAGCGCTTCCAAGCTACGCTGTATTTTTCAATAGAATTGATTTTCGACATCGGCAATTCTGAAAGTAAAGCCATTTCAGCAGAGATTGGAATCGGCTCTGTCTCGCTCAACAGTTCCACAAGTAAGGAATCATCGCATTCTTTACTTGCTTTTGAGATTTGTTCTTTGACGTATGCTGTGATTGCTTCTTCCGTTTCCGGCTGTTTCTTATCCGTATATGGGATGTCGTATTTATTTATACCGATGAGGATCTTTCCGATTCCGCATTGATGCACGTTCTTGAAGAGAATGTCACGGTCAGTTGCGTCAAATGGACGTCCGGCATAAAGCATGAGAAGCACCACATCTGCCTTGTTGAGGAAGGCTTTGGTGCGTTCCTCACGAGAGACTATCGGGTCATTGAATCCGGGAGTATCGACAATTTCCACTCCCTGCAAATACTCTTTCGGATAATAAATAGTAACAGACTTGGTTATGGAGACATACTTCCCATCCGCACCAACATATTCTATAAGATTGTCAAAGGAATCCTCCTTAGTCTGCCCAAGCAATGTATTTACCGCATCACCCAAAATCTTGGATTTGCCGACGAGTTCCTTAGCCGCTTTGATTTTGGACTCCTCCAATGGAATCAATGGCCTCCCATCCCCATCAACCAAGTTCCTGCCCGCCTGCATTTTCAGCTCCTCCCATTCCTCGCTTGTATAGAATTCCGCCTTTACCTTCTTTTCTGGCCCATAAGTGATGACGGACAGAGCGGCGGTCATAGGAGTAGTTGCCGCAGGGAGAACGTCATCCTCAAAGACAATCGCATTCAGCACGGTGGATTTCCCGCATTTCATCTGACCGATTACCCCAATCGAAAGAATATCGTTGCTGATTTTTTCATGAATCTCATAGAATCTTTCCGAAGAAACCCAGCCATAGTCTTTGGCCTTGGTCGCAAGTTCAAGAACCTTTAATTTTCGCTCGCGCAAATTTTCAAATAAATTCTTGTCCATATTTAGTTCCCTTTTTTGATTAAGTTGATTTTCTTTTTTAGTGTGTCGCGGCACGACTTCAAATTCGAGTACTTTGCTTTCTCGCCAGAAGAGTTTTTCCATGCTTCTACAAGATTCTGGACCTTTTCCATTTGGTCATTGTATTGATTGGCCAAATCAGGCGCAAGGTCACTTACAATATCATTCAATATGCTATTGAGCGCATTGTACTCATCAATGCTCATTTCATATCTTTCTTTTCGGAATAATCCCCCTTCCTTATACCACGGGATGTCAGCTGCTGATTGGCAATTATACTGTAAATTTTCAAGAGCATTAGAATAATTTTCTACCAGCTTGTCACATTCTGCTTGAATAATCCCTGCATTTTTCTTGGACTTCTCAAAAACGCCTTCTTGTTTGTCGATCAGTGAATTCAAGCAATTCAACAAAGAATTTAAATATAAGTCGCTCGCCCCATCGTGCCTTATGCTCATTATTGGATCCATAATGTTTTCCAATGGCGCATTTTGGGAGAAACGAATGAAACCTTCCACCGAGATGCCTTCGTCTGCGAGCGTCTTGCCGATAAGCTTCTCAACTTGAATGACTTCGGAGTCCGCCTTTGTGTCGACTTTATTGATAACAATCCAAAGCGGCCGTCTCAGATTTTTCTTTATGATGTCCATTGAAGAACGATTCACTGTTCCTGCGTTGACATCAAAAACCCAGAATAAAGCATCACACTCATTGATGACCTCCATAGTGCGCATGGAGTCCTCGTTGTCGTTGGAGCTGAATCCGGGAGTGTCGAGTATGCTCAACTTGGCGAGGTTGTCATTCTTGTACCTCATCACAAAGTATTTGATGAGGGATGACACCCCTCTGACTTGCTCCAAGACTTCTTTGTTGACTTTATTGAAGGTTTCCTCGGAGATTGACTTGATTTCGTCATTCGGCGTGACAAAGCGATAGCTCACAGTGTCTCCACCTGAAATGTATGTGGAAATCGCCGTGGTCGCTTTCGTGCTGACAGGCAAAAGAGGCACAGACGGATTATCCATCGAAAGAATCCTGTTGACAATTGAGGTCTTTCCCGCAGAGAACTCCCCGACAAAAGCGATTGTTGTCTTGTTGTTTAGCCAGTTTTTCTTTGCGACAGCGGCCCATCTGTCCAATGCTGTTCCGAAGATAGGGTCTTGTTTGTCCTTGACATTCCCCTCATAAAAATCCTTGATGACATTCTTCATATCATCCTCTACGAAGACGACCAAATCATCAACCCTTTGCCCAAGTTTTTCGTCCCTGTCAGTCATTGATGTCTTGGCCGTAAGAATCTCTTGGACAAAACTTAAACTGGACATTTTAAGCGACAACTCTCCCGAAGTCTGTTCGAGTTCCTCTTGCGCTTTGGAAAGTTGGCCTTTCAAGGACTTGTTGTCACGGGATTCTTTGTCCAGCTCATCCCTTACCGCATCAATCTCACTGTTTTTCCCTTTCAGTCTGTTTTGATAGTCGTCCAGATCATCTTCAAGGTTTTCAACGTCATCTTCAAGGTTCTTGACTTTTTTCAAAAGTTGATTGACTCTGTCCAATCTGGAGGATATCTCCGGATTCTGCTTGAATTTTTCAAGAGTATCGGCAAGGGTGTGAATTCGCCGCCCAGATTCAATGAGCAAAGAATCGAGGCCTTTCTTTAACCACCTAGATTTTTCTTTTTCCATAGGGCGATCTTAATTCTTTGCCTGTGCTTCAAGGGAATCTATTGCGGCTTTGTAGTCTGCTATCTTGTTCAACAACTCATCGTTCTGGGAAGTCAGTTTCTTCACTTTCGCCCTGAGGATGTCGAGTTCGTCTTCGATGTCGGAATTGTTGTCTTCAGCGGATTTCTGCTGACGGTAAAGTTTTTTGTTCTCCGCAAGCAAATCCTCCACCTGTCGCTCCGCCTCCTTGTACCTTTTTCTTAGTTTCTCGTTCTCGTCACTCAACGAGTCAAGCTGTTGTTTTAGAGAATCACTCTCCGATTTGGGATGGGAGACTTGATCCTTCACCACCATACAGCCTACACCGACGGCGGCACCAATTAAAAATTCAACCATATTCATTTAGATGTTTAAATTAGTGTTAGGTAGTTCTTGTAATCTCTTAGTATGGAAATTCTGCTCTCATATTTTTCCTTTCCTTCTTTTCGGGTTGTCTGGAGGTCATTTATCACTGAGACGAATTCACTCACAGAATCTTCAGCTTCCTGGTTGAGCAGTTGGCGAATAATCCCTATTACTTGTGATGTCAAGCTCTCCATACGGGACTTGAATTCAGGAAGAAGAATTCCGTCCATATATTCGTGTATGGCTCTGCGCCGCTGTGGTTTGCCTACAAGATTGTCTGTCGCGAAACCGACAAGAGATGTAACTATACCTTTCGTAGCTCCCGTTTGTCGCCTGAGATTCTCTTCATAGTCATTAATCTTGTCATATGCAGCATCTTGCAATTTCTTTGAAGTTTTGGCCATATAGACCATTCCACCAATGTCGGTGGCGGTATCCACCAAAGAAACGGTCGTAGCCGTCGAAGCAGCGGTACCCGCACCTGCAGCACCGGTTGCGCCTGCGGCACTTGCTGCACCCGCCCCGGCAACAGCTGGAGCTGCGACCGCAACTAACGCGACTGCGGTGACAACTTTCACCCCTTTAGCAATAATGCCGTCATATTCATGTCCAACAGTATTGAGACTTAAATTATAATTAAGTCCATTTACATTAAGGGAGGACAGGTCAATGTTTTCAAGGGAGGAAAGGTGAATGGCATCACCGCCAACATTCTTATTGGCATATTGGCGAAGAATCCTCTTGATTTCGTTTTTATAGTTTTCGAGGACAAGTGTCGCAGTGTTATTTACCGCAGACACGGCCTCCGCATCGAAATTGCTACTACGCCCTGCAACCAAGGTTTCAAGTCGCGCGGAGACATTATCCTCAAAACTTCTGGTAGCATTTCTCTGCTCTGATTCGATGTCATCCCGCGCTGACGAGATAAGATTCTCTATCTCTCTCTTCATCTTTGACAACCCGCATTGTTTCTCAGCGATGAGTTCTTCTATTTGAACGCTATCATCAGGGACTTTTAAGAGTTCGTTTATTCGCTCAATCATATCATTGACAATACCCTTCAGCCGTTCGGAGTTGACTTTTTCCAACATCTGTCCTTTTTCTCTCTGAATTCTGCCAAATAGTGTCAGTAATTCTTCCAATTCCCCATTCATTGCGGACACGCAGACTATGTTCTCCTTGGCAATGTGCAATGTTTTTTCGGCATACTCTCTCGACACCTCCACTTCGGTTCCCGATTTTGTGTCCGTTTTCGTCAGGACAAGAAATATCTGTCTGTTTGATAAAGACATCGTCTTGACGAAATCAATCAACGACCTTGTGACTTGGGCATTGATGTCTGAAACCAACAGGAGCGCGTCAGCAAGCGGTAGGAAATCCACCAACGTCTGTTTGTGACGGGGATCCGGCGAAGATAAGCCGGGGGTGTCAACCAGAATCACGCTGGAAGGCACTTTTGTCGATGTGTCAAAAACCGTGACAACCTTTGAGTCCGCCACGTCCTCATTTTTAAGAGATGCGATGGCATCTATTTCGGTCGTCTCGCCATTTGCACCCAACACTTCCGCCCGGCATCTATCCGCTCCGAAATGCACCTCATAGATAGTAGCCGTGGTGGGCTTGGTGGCTGTTTCCAACGCTCCACTGTCAATCAGGGAGTTAATCAAGGTCGTCTTGCCCGAGCTGAATTCACCCACAAGGGGTAACATCAATGGACAATCTTGTGTGTTTTGCTGCGCGGCAATCCGCCGCAGGCGTTTTGTGATTTCGTTGAATCCTAGTTCATTTGAAATCTCTAGAAGTTTATTTATATCCATGAGATTTAAAGTTTTTTTATTAGCCGTTTAATTTCATTGACGAGGCCTTGATCTGTGTTAGCATTGAATTATTAGGGATATATAGATGCTTGATTTTAATGCGACACATGGCACCCGGTCTTTTTGAAATCTAAATAAATCAAAATAACAAACTCATCTTCTCACCCATCCTCTCCCACCATTCCGGGAGATGTAGAGCCCCTTGGAGGTGTTGGCGAGGAGATTGCCGGACGGGTCGGTGGAGAGGGTCTGAAATTCGCCGTAGGTGGAGGTGTTTTGGCAGCGTGGGGCAAAGCCGCGGCCACCGTTGGTCGAGACGTAAAGTCCCCTGCTGGTGCAGGCGAGGATTTCCCCGCCGTACTGGAACAGGTCGCGGAACGTGCCGTAGGAAGTGGAATTGGCGCAGTGTGTCACCCACGAGCGTCCTCCGTTCCGGGAAATCTCAATGGTGTTTCGTACCGTGTTGATTCGGAGAAGCTCGTCTCCAGTGTTAATAAGTTGGGGCATATCTATAATTAGTTTATGTGTTGCAAAATTATCTTTCGTGTTTGCCAAAACTTGGCGGCGTGGAAAATATTTGTTCGATTTCCTCCTGTAGTGCTCGACGCAGAGCATCTGACAGTTGTCGGCGACGGTCTTGCCCTTGAAATGAGGACGATAGTGACGCAGTTCATTTTCTACATCCGAGAGTTGGGTATAGAATTCGTCTTTTTTCGCTGTTTTCGCCGAGTTGAGCAGTTTATTGGCCAATCTACCTTACAACAAATGTGGCCGTGGTTGCTCGGTGTGGCCGTAAAAAAAAGAAGTGGAGCCCCTTTTGTCTTATTCCTCCACCAGGCTCTGGACTGCCGCTACAAAGAAATAAGGGATAGCCCACACTTCCGCTATAGCGTGAGCCAAAGCCCAATTTATAGCCAGTGCGAGCGTCTCACACTATTCCTGTTGTAGCCTCGAATTGTCCAGATTCGGTGGCACGGAATAGGCTAAACGCCTCTGTATGTATGTTCGCCTACCTTTCGGCAAGCATTGCAAATATATGTAAAATATTCTAAAACTGTAAACTAAAGTTCATTATAGTTAACTGCTTCGATTTCGAACTCAGGTTGATTCTCCTCAAATACATTAGCAGAATCGAGATTCATTTGCGGACAGCCGTTGTCAACTACATGTCGGCCAAACATCACAGCAAGGACATATGGCTTGTGGATGACAACATCGTTTCCCCCACCTATGTCAGGTCGTTTGCAAACATATATGACAGGGTGCGACTTTCACCCTACATCAAATGGCACCACCACAACCATCCTTGCAAATATGCCCCCACTTAGAAAACCTTGGAATTCATGACCATAGGCGAAATCCTCGACCTCTATGACGCCATAGCCGACTTGACCGGCCATCTCCACGCCCCCGATTCCCCAGTCGGGGGCTTATCATACAATCTCGCATCAACACTTGCTTTTCGCGCCATTAAGCATTACCTTTGTAACATT
>CAVDEO010000070.1:0-12893 GCA_963607915.1 bacterium | reverse complement strand
ATTGGTTTTCTCGGAATCAGTCTTCAGATTCATTGTGTGCTGTTCCGTTGCGATGCACTTTGCCATAAGCCCCTGTCCATAAACTCCACAAAGTAAATCATTATCTCCCAATCAGCCAAGTTCATTCTGGTTCATATGCCCCCTCCCCGCTTGCAAACATGTCTGAACTTTATGTCCCGAAGATCCCTGTCGATTCTGCCGCATCCCGCAAATCAAGAGCAAGAAGAGGCCGCAGGGCTGAAGTCAAATGGATGAGTGGCGTTTCCGGGCGATAGCCTTGCCCGCGAACTCGATTCCGAAAACCAGCGCAAGCCCGAGCAGGGCGAAGATTGCGGCTCCGGCGATGTGCGCATCGGCAATCGGGAACGCTACAGTGCCGCCGGCCCCCGCGACTCCGGGGATGGCCGGGAAATCGTTCAGCGGGTCGTGCCACGGCCAGACCTTAATCAGAGAGCCGATGATGAAGCCTGCGAGAACGAGCGTGGTCTCGCGGTTCCAGCGCGAGAGCAGCCAGTGGAGGAACTTGGAGAAAGCCACGATTCCGATGGCCGCCCCGACGGCGAAGACGCAGATGACCAGAAGGCAGTGCCCCCAGCTCATCGGCCCCGTGGCGAGACCTGCCGTGACCTGCTCCGCCTTCCCGAACGAGGTCAGTCCGGCGACAGCCCCGAGCACATAGTCGTATTTCCCGAGAATCACGAGTATGAAACTTCCGGAAATCCCGGGGAGAATCATCGCGCAGATGGCTATGGCTCCGCAGAGGAACACGAACCAGAGTCCGTCGGGGGTGGTTGTCGGGGTCAGGGAGCATACAATCACTCCGATTCCGACACCGAGAACGGTGAGGGCGACATCCCTGAATTTCCACCCGGAGATGTCCCGCAAGATGAATATTGACGAGGCGACAATCAGCCCGAAGAAGAATGCCCAAGTCTGAATCGGGTGGTTTTCAAGAAGATAGGTCATCAGTTTCGCGAGCGAAAAGATGCTTATAAGTATGCCGAGTATGAGCGAAACAAGGAAAGTGCCGTTGATGTGTTTCCAGAATTCCCTGAATCTGCCCGTGAAGAACAGGCGGAAGGCGGTCTTGTCGAAGTTGCGGATGGAGCCGACCAGCTCTCCGTAGATTCCCGTCATAAAGGCGATTGTTCCTCCGCTCACCCCCGGAATCACGTCGGCCGCCCCCATTGCGACGCCCTTCAGTGTCACGAGCGCATATTTTCCTGTGTTGGATTTCATGTTCTTGAAATTATGTTTCTGTTTCTTGTTTATTGCTTGTCCGGACTTTCTCTGCCGTCAGCCGGGGAACCGCTCGTTTTCCCCGCATCATCCACGACCATCGGAAGATACTCCAGAATGCTGCGCAGGCACTTCGCGCTGTCGTGGAAATTCATCTGAATGTTTTCGGACTGCTCCGGTGTCGTGAAGACCATCCCGAACGGAGAACCCTCGTAGTCGCACCTGCCTATGCAGAACTTCGCCGGGACAATTCCCGAGAAGCAGCGCACGGCCGGGCAGTCCCTGTCGGCGAGACAGATGCAGAGTTCAGCCGGGGCGGCTTTCAGCTCCCCGATGATTTCGGCCGGCAATGTCCCGCAGAAAGCCAGATTTCTCTTGAGAATCGTGGTCTTCACTCCCGTGACTATGATTTCGTCCCTGTCATGTCTGCCCATGTCAAGGAAAAACGGTATCATCTCAATCCCGAGCGCCGCCAGCCGTTCCGCCGCAATTTTCTGGCACTCATCGAACTCCACATCCTCCACATCGAACAGAATCACGGCCCGCTTCACGCTGGAAAGCGGGACGAAGGAATGCTCCTCCCTGAAGCCGTGCCTTTTCAGCTGATGCCTGACGGCAAGATTTGTGATGAATCCCATATTCTATATATATTCAAAGTCTTGTCGTGTTCGAACCCGCATATTCGGAGTTTCGTCATCTCTTTATCCCGGTCATTGCATCGCCGAACGTGTCTCGGCAATCAGAGCCTTGATTTCTTTTTTTGCCGCCTTCCATCTCGGAATATCAATCTTCGTCCCTATGACTTCCACGACCTTCGCCGCGATGATTGAACCTATCTCTCCGCAGACCTTGAGCGGCATCCCCAGAGAGTGCGCATAGAGGAAGCCAGCCGCATAGGTGTCGCCCGCGCCGGTCGCATCCACCGGGTCTGCCGGCCACGCCTCGATGTAGTGATAGTCATCGCCTTTCTTCACCATAGAACCATTCTTCCCGATTTTCACCACGGCAGTCTTCCCGTGCGACGCAATCTCGTCCACCGCCTCTCGCGGTTCTTTTTTCGTGAATGCCCTCGCCTCAGTCTCGTTCGCGAAAACTATGTCGACATAATTCTCCACTATGTCGTGCAGGAACAGCTCGTTGGACTCCACGACATTGTACGAGGCCATATCAATCGAGATTATGCATCCTGCGGCCTTCGCCATCTCCACGGCCTTGCGGATAAGCGCCTGATTCTGCACGAGATATCCCTCGATGTGGAAGTAGTCATATCCTTTGAAATACTCCGGCTTCAGGTCCTCCGGCACCAGCTCCAGAGCCGCTCCCATATAGTCTGCGAAAGTTCTCTCCGCATTCGGCGCGGTAATCAGAACCATCGCCCTTCCCGACGGATTTTTGCCCTTGAGCAGGATGGACTTGATGCCGTACTGCTTCTGGTCGCTTTTGAAGAGATGCCCGAGGTCGTCGTCTCCGATTTTGCCGATGAAAGCCGCGCGCATTCCGAAGATGGCCGCGCCCGCAATCGTGTTCGCTGCGGAGCCCCCGGCCACATACTGGACTCCCAACGGTTTGAGTTTCCGGAGAATACGGTCTCCTGTCTCCTTGTCGACATGCTGCATGCTTCCGAGCGGAATGTGATATTCGTCAAGGAACGAGTTGTCGGGAAGCACGGCGAGTATGTCAGTGAGGGCATTTCCTATGCCGAGGATAGATTTCATGTTTATGTCGATTTCACATTTCCAAACTACAAATGTAGTGAAAAAATCGGTATATTTGCCGTTTCGGATATGCCTATATGTCGCAGAAACTGAAAAACGTGATGAAATACCTGCTGTCACTTTCCGTGGCGGCCGTGCTCATGTATTTCTGTTTCAGGAACGTGAACTGGGCGGAATTTTCGGAGAGCCTTTCCGGCTGCCGCTGGTGGTGGGTCGCCGCAAGCATACTCGTCGGCGTGCTTTCGAACTGGTTCCGGGGGGAGCGCTGGCGGGAAATCCTGCTCCCGGTCGACGGCCGGACGCGGCGTCTGACGACATTCAATGCCGTGAACATAGGCTATCTCGCCAATTTCGTGTTCCCGAGAATAGGGGAGTTCGTCCGCTGCGGAGTCATATCCAAGGACTCGAAGGACGGGAAGGCGGGCTATGACCGGGTTCTCGGGACGGTGGTCACGGAAAGGAGTTTCGACATGCTGGTCATGCTGCTGATACTCACCGTGTTCCTCGCTTTCAAATGGGCGGAATTCGGTGCGTTCTTCCTCGACAGGATGTGGATTCCGCTTTCGCGGAGCATCAATTTCAGCCTGTGGTGGATTGTCGCGGCCGCGGCCCTTCTTCTCGCTGCGGCGGTTTTTCTGACAATATTTTACAGGAACAGAAACGCCTTCGCGGGAAAACTCTGGGGCTTCTGCCGGGGAATCTGGGACGGGTTCATAAGCTGTTTCAGAATGAAGGGATGGTGGAAGTTCCTCTTATATACGGCTCTTATCTGGCTGATGTATTTCCTGATGAGCTACACCTCCCTCCGCGCCGTCCCCCTGCTTGACTCCCTTTCCGCCGTGGACGCGCTTTTCCTCATGCTCGCCGGCAGTCTCGGCTGGGTCGTCCCCGTGCCGGGAGGATTCGGAGCGTTCCACTACATCGTGGCCCTCGCACTGAGCACCGTCTATGACTTTCCTTTCGAACTCGGAATCGTGTTCGCCACCATATCCCATGAATCTCAGTCAGTGATGATGGCGGTCACAGGATTCGCGTCCTATCTTTCCGAAACCGTGGGAAAAAGATGAAATACGAACATATATCCACATAATTATCATTCTATGAAAAAGAATATCTTCATTGCAGCCGCGGCTCTCGTCCTGAGCCTTTCATTTTCCGCCGGCCTTTCAGCGCGGGAATGGGATTTCGTTGAAGCAAAGAATCTTACGCTCGTCGGCAAACTTTTTCCCGACACTCCGGCCCCTTACCATCGTCTTGACACCCTGATATATCACGACGGATTCACGAAGTGGGAACTGAAGCAGGTGACCATGAGTTCCGGAATCGCGGTCGCGTTCGAGACGGACTCTCCGGCTTTGTCTGTCTGCCCAGACTACGGAATGATCTCGAATCCGGGCACCACCGGGCCTGTTTCCCGCACAGGATTCGACCTCTACATCAAGGACGGCAAGAACTGGAAATGGGCCGGAGCCACGGCTGCCGGAAAGAGCGGGGAGGTCAAGGTCATTCTCGAAAACTGCTCAAGGGGCAGAATCGAGTGTCTGCTCTACCTCCCGCTGATCAGCTCTCTGGACGGGCTGAAAATCGGTGTGGAACCGGGTCACAGACTCATCCCGTCCGAAAATCCGTTCAGGCACCGCATCGCAATCTTCGGCTCCAGCTACACGCACGGTATCAGCACCTCGCGCCCTGGAATGGCCTATCCGGCGCAGCTTTCCCGCATGACGGGCCTCCAGTTCCTCAGCCTCGGCTGCTCCGGAAACAGCAAACTGCAGGACTATTTCGCACACGCCCTCGCCGATGCCGATGTTGACGCATTCGTATTCGACGCCTTCTCGAACCCGTCTCCGGAGATGATACACGACCGTCTCTTCAAGTTCATAGAGATAATCCAGACGAAACATCCTGACGCTCCGCTCATTTTCCAGAAGACGATTTACCGCGAATGGCGCAATTTCAACGATGGCTCCGACAAAAAAGAGCGCGAAAAAATGGAGATGGCGGAAAAGATGATGCGAGAGGCCTGCCGCCGCTATAAGAATGTCTATTATGTAGAAACGACCGACGCCACCGCCCCCGACCACGAGACTTCTGTCGACGGCACCCACCCGGGCGACTACGGCTATCAGCTCTGGGCCAAGTCGGTTGCGAAGCCGATCTGCAGGATTCTGGCAAAGTACGGAATCCGATGAATCGCAGACTCGGAGTCTTTACGGCTTTCGCCCTCGCCCTCATCTCCTGCAACGGTTACGACAGCCGTCTGAAGGGGCTTGACGATGCGATTGCCCGGCAGGGCGAGTACCGAGACTCCATCGAACGCCGGATTTTCACGCTCGGGAAAGCTTTCGAATCCGCCCCTGCGGATTCTCTGAAATGGGAGGCGGCGAGACGGATCTACCAGTGTAGCAGCCACTGGAGCCGCGACA
This sequence comes from bacterium, assembly GCA_963607915.1. Lineage (GTDB taxonomy): Bacteria > Bacteroidota > Bacteroidia > Bacteroidales > UBA932 > Cryptobacteroides. Next base: position 7,513 of record CAVDEO010000070.1, on the reverse strand, counting down.
CCGTGTTCCGTTACCAGCATCTGATGGAGACGCTCGCCGCCGACAGCCGTCAGAAACTGTTCTCGCGCATGGCCAAGGTCCGGATTCTTCTCGACAAGAACGAAAACGCCCTCGCGGAGAGACTTTTCCTCGATACGGACACCTCCGCTCTGGGTGACGGAGAACAGCTTCTTCTGGAATGGCTCCGCTGCCGCATGGTTCTCTACACGGAACTCGCCTCGGACACTGTCTCGGAAGAGAAGGGACTGGAGTACAGGGAAATCGTCTCCCGAACCCGCCGGCGTTACCTCGGGATTGATTCGACTTCCTTCTATGCCCGGCGGGTGCAGGCCCAGCTGCTGCGTGACGAAGGGGAGACCATAGCTGCTCTCGATGCCTTCATACGCCTGTATGAAGAGGAGGACGAGCACCATTCCAAGGCTTCCGCCGCCTACAGCATCTCCAGGATATACGAGGCGGCCGGCGAGGAGAACCTCCGTTTCGACTGGCTGGTGCGCAGTGCGGAACAGGACTTCAAGGCCGCCGAGCGGGGCTATATGTCTCTCTACGAACTCGCCCTGATGCTCTATGACAGGGGACAGTACCGCAGGGCCGAGCGCTACATCAGCCAGAATCTCATGGATGTGACGGCCGGAAATTTCAGCAAGCGTCTGCTCAACTCCGGAAAGGCCAACCTCATCATCACGGAGGCTTCGCGCCGTATGGAACGCAACCGCTTCATCTGGCTCACCGCCGGCATCTGCTTCGTCTCCCTGCTGCTGATTGTCATCTTCATCCTCTTCCGGTTGGAAGTCCGCCTTCAGCGCGGCCTTGAGGAGACCAACCGTAAACTGACGGACGCGAACAAAATCAAGAACGGCTATGTGTTCCGCTACATGGACCTCGCCCTGCATTACATCGACCGCATAGGCGAGACCCGCAACGACATCCGCGCCCTCGGCAAGTCAGAGGGCTTCGACGCCGTCATGAAGGCTCTCCGTTCACCTTCGGCGATGTATCTCGAATACGAGGATTACTACCGTGTCTTTGACGAGACCTTCCTCGGACTCTATCCGGACTTCGTCGAGAAGGTGAACGAGCTGCTCACGGAAGAGTGCCGTTTCTCCCTTTCCGAAGGAGGCGCGCTCCCGACGGAACTGAGGATGCTCGCGGCAATCCGAATCGGCATCACCGGGAGCGGGCAGATTGCCAAGTTCCTCAAATGCTCCCCGAACACCGTCTATACCTACCGCGCCAAACTCAAGCGTTCCGCCCTCTGCCCCAAGGGGGAATTTGAGGCGATAATCGCCCGTATATAGAACATTTCTTTTTTCTGACATCTATATTTCAGCCCCGTCAATGATGGGGCTGAAATTGTTTTAAATGTCGTGATAATCAATATTTTATTAAATATGTAATCGGATTTTAAGTTTTATTTAATCTATATTTGACTTCCGGACTGTATCTTTTTTCTCCGGAAATCTTCAATTTTGCAAAAACCATCTGCAGGAATGAGTCTCAGTGAGTCTCAAGAGCCTGCGGTGAAGGCGAAAAACTAATAACACTTCCATTCCATGAAGAAACGGTTAATGATAGTTTCAGTAATCGCTGTCCTTCTTTCTGCACTTCCTTTCGCGGGGGCGTACGCGCAGAATGACGGGGAGCGGTTTTCTGTTTCGGGAACTGTCGTAGATGACGGCGGCGAAGCTCTTGCCGGCGCTTTCGTGACGGTTGTCGGAACATCGGTCGGCACGGCCACCGATGCGGACGGCGGGTTCACAATCGGCAATCTGTCCGCGGGCGCGGTGCTTGAGGTTCAGTTCCTCGGCTTCGGGAACAGCCGGGTCACAGTGACCGGGGACAAGAGGCTCACCGTGACCATGTACCCCGACAGCAGTCTCACCTTGAACGAGTCGGTGACCATCGCCTACGGCTCCGTGCGGAGGCAGGATCTTACGGGTTCGGTCACCAACGTGAAGATGGCCGACATCAAGGACGCACCTGTTCTCTCGGTGGACCAGGCTCTTCAGGGGCGTGTCGCCGGGGCTGACATTCTGTCCACGACCGGAGAACCGGGAGCTTCGACTTCCATCCGCATCCGCGGAACGCGTTCAATAATCGCATCAAATGAGCCTCTTATTGTGGTCGACGGCGTGATGGATGCCGTTTCGGATCTCGGAGACCTCAACTCCGCCGACATCGAATCGATTTCGGTGCTGAAAGATGCCTCGTCAACGGCAATCTACGGTTCGCGCGGTTCCAATGGTGTCATAATCGTAACCACCCGACAGGGAAACACCGGAAAGAAACCGGCCGTAACTTTCAAGGCGGAGGCGGGAATCAACCGGCTTCCGGAAGGATTGGAGCTTATGAAGTCATACGAATACGCCCAGTACCGTAACGATATGGCGTATTTCACGACAGGCAACACGAGCGCGGTCGCCGGCGCTCCGCTTTCCAAATATCCCTACAAGGATCCGCTTTCTCTCGGGAACGGCACGGACTGGATAGACGCCATCATGCGGACAGGGGTTTACCAGAACTACAATCTCTCCGTTTCCGGAGGCGACAAGGATTCGTCGTCCTATTATGCGTCGTTCGGCTACAACGACAATCAGGGAATAGTGAAGAACAGCGGCCAGAGACGCTACACCGGAAAGATAAACATTGACCGTCAGCTGTTTTCCTGGCTCAAGGCCGGTTACAAGGGCTCCTTCACCTACCGTCATCAGGACAGGCTGCTCGCGTCCATCGGCGGCACGTCCATCCGTTCGGCCATGTATCTCAGTCCGATTCTCACGCCTGACGACTTCAGCATTCTGGATGACGAAGATGGCGTGACCACGACCTACAACCCGCCGACTTCGCTCATCGCGATGAAGACCAGCTATGTGAACAAGGTGTCCAACAATCACACGGTCTATCTTGAAATCGAGCCCGTGAAGAATCTCAAACTTCGCAGCAGCAACTCCTATTACGGCTACCAGTCCCATTCTTTCATCTATAATCCGAGCACTCTTCCGGCGAAGAATCCCGGCGAGGGCGGCGACTCGACCCGCAGCGAGAGGGACGACATCACCCTTTCGAGCGAGAACACTCTCAGTTACAACATCAAGAGGGGAGGGCACAAGTTCGACGTACTCGGGGGCTTCACCGCCTACAACTATGTTTCCAACCGTATAGGACTCAGCGGGTCGGGCTACCTTGTCGACTCGGTCAAATGGAACAACATGGGCGGCGTTTCCGACAAGAACACCCTGAACCCTACATCTTCGATGCTCAAGATTACGAAGATGTCCGTGCTCGCCCGCGCCAACTGGAACTACCGCTCCCGCTACTACATCACCGTGACTGGCCGTGCGGACGGGGCTTCCAACTTCGCCGCGAACAACAAATGGGGATTCTTCCCGTCCGCAGCCCTGAAATGGAATGTCAAGAACGAGAACTTCCTCAAGGGGGTCGGATGGATTGACGAACTCGCGCTGCGCCTCAGCGTCGGACGGACGGGAAACGATGCCGTGGACGCCTACCGCAGTCTCGAAAAACTCTCCGTTTCTTCCAAGGGCTACATTTTCAACGGCAACCAGGAGGCCGCCTACTACCGGGGGCAGCTTTCGAGTCCGGATCTCACATGGGAGAAGACCGACCTCTATAACCTCGCGCTCGACGCATCTTTCTTCAACAGCCGGCTCAACATCACGGCCGAAGGATATGTTTCCAAAACAAAAGACCTTCTGATGGAGGTGCAGGTGGCGTCCCAGACCGGTTACGATTCCCACTTCATCAATCTCGGAAACACGTCCAACTACGGTGTCGAACTCGCTCTGGAGAGCCGCAACATCGTGGGACGCAACTTTTCGTGGACGACGAATCTCACTCTCTCCCACAACACGCAGAGGGTCGATGACATCGGAACTTCCGAATATGTCTCCGTGGCGGACTCGGGAGGAAACAACCCGTTCATGATGCACGGATTCGTGAAAGGTTATCCTCTCAACGCCCTCTGGGGCTTCCGCTACGCGGGAGTCTGGCACAACACCGACGAACTCCGGCGCAACGAGACCACTCACGCCTACACTTCGGCCACGGCAATCACCTCCGACAAATATGCGACAAGTCTCGGACTTCCGAAGTACTACGACATCAACAACGACGGCGCACTCGACCAGAACGACCTTGTCTATCTGGGCAACGCCGACCCGTGGCTTTACGGAGGCTTCCAGAACAATTTCACTTTCCTCGACAACCGTCTGAAGCTCGGAATCTATGTCGCCTATTCGTTCGGCGGCAAGATTTACAACTATTCCGAACTCTATATGGCCGGAGGAAGCAACACAAATCAGTACCGCTATATGGTGAACTCCTGGCATCCGGTCCGCAATCCGGATTCCGATTATCCTCGTGCCGGCGGCTCGCTCACCAAGGATGTGCCGAGCGACAGGATGGTCTATGACGCATCATACATCCGTCTGAAGACCGTTTCGCTGGGATATACATTCGACCTGTCGAAAAAGGTAAAGTGGCTCAGGGACATATCCCTCACTCTCAGCGGTGAGAACCTCCTCCTCTGGAAGAAATACAACGGCTTCGACCCTGACGTCTCCTACAGCGGATCGGACGAGTCCTCCTCGACGCTCCGCCGTCTCGACATGGGCGCATATCCAAAAGCGCGGACGGTTGTGTTCAGCATTCAGATAAGGTACTGACAAATTCGAACGGCAATGAAACTGAAATCAACGATATTCCTGTTGACGGCTGCCCTCGCCGTCCTTTCGTGCAGCCTGAAGGAAGACGATTCGTCTTTCTCGACATCCAAGAATTTCTATCAGAATGCGCAGCAGTGCAAGGCGGCGCTGAACAGCTGTTACATCCCGATGGAAAAAATCTACAACTACAAGATGATGATAGCCACCGAGTGCGTGACCGATCTCGCCTATTCGAGGTCGGCGACTCAGGACGCGCAGCTTGACATCTCACCAGCCATTCCGCGTTTCGGAGCGGACGTATGGGACAGATGCTATCAGGGCGTACGCTACTGCAACGGCGCGATCGCCGGCATCGGGGCGTCTCCCCTGTCAGACGAGGCGAAGGCCCCGCTGCTTGCCGAAGGAAAGATTATGCGGGCGTTCTACTACTGGATGCTGACCTGCTTCTTTGGAGATGTTCCGTTCTACACGGACGATGTCTGCGACGAGGCGACTCTCGCGCGGGTGGCGAAACTTCCGAGAACCTCGGCGGACGAAATCCGTTCAGGACTCATCGCGGAACTTCAGGACTGTCTTCCCGCGCTTCCGGCCGTCCGCTCGAACGAGGTGGAGAACAACAGGGTCGGAGCAGCCGTCGGCTATATGCTCATCGCGAAGATGGCACAGTGGAACAAGCAATGGCAGACTTCCCTCGACGCCTGCGGAAAACTTGAGGACATCTACGGTTCTCTCGACCAGTATCCGCTGACTGACATACCTTTCCGTATGAAGAACACTCCGGAATCGATACTTGAAGTGCAGCACAGCTACTCGGCCGGCGGACTTGACTACACGACCAATGTCGCCTGCCTCTGCATGCCGTACAAGCGCAGCGGGAACAAGTATGACGGCGTGGTCATCGAGGAACTCGGCTCGAACAGCACCGGCTATGCTCCGGCACAGGCCAATGCCTACCTCGTGAACACGGTGTTCCCTGAATCCTACGGCGACAAGCGCAGGGATATGAGCATTGTCCGGGAGTGGAACGGAGAAACTTTCAACACGATGAAGGACAACGCCAAAACGGCATTCTTCGGACCTAAGTTCTGGTGCTACGGAATGCAGAGCAACCACGACTCGAACAATCAGAAAATCTTCCGGTACGCGGATGTCGTGCTGATGATTGCCGAGGCTCACTGCATGCTTCAGGACGATTTCGACGAGGCGGTGCGCTATCTCAATATGACAAAGACCCGTGCGGGAATAAAGACCTGGTCCGGAACCAGATGGACGAAACTGCTGGAGGAGATTCAGATTGAGAGGGGGCGCGAGCTTTTCGGCGAGTTCCAGCGCAAGTTCGACCTCGTGCGTTGGGACGTGTGGTATGAGAGGACATCGCTCCAGAGCAACTCGACTGCAATCAAGGCGAACATTCTTCCCTGCCACCGCTACTATCCGATTCCTTCGACGCAGGTGGCCTATTCGGGGTACGCCCTCGACAACAAGGAGTATGCGCAATATGGCATATAATTTATAATCAATAAGATATAATCCATAATCAATAACCTTTTCAACTGAATTGACATTATGAAAAACATGTACAGACTGAGGAAATATGCGGCCGTCCTCGCGGCCATGGTCTCCGTTTCTGCAGTTTCATGTCAGAAAGAATCCGAATCTCCGTCGACATTGGCTCTGGCGGTCAATGACATCGTCATAAATCTCGACGCGGCGGAAGGCTCCGAGCACGTGCTCGTCTATTCGACCGGACAGTGGAAAGCCGTCCTCAAGGAATCTTCGGACTGGCTCACCGTCGAGAACGGTTCAGGAAACGGGAACGGCGAGTTCATCATTTCTTTCACCGAGAACAAGGGACTCCTCCGCCGTGCCGGAATTGAACTCTCCGCCACCGGCGTGCAGAAAGTCATAGAACTCACCGTGAAGCAGAAAAGCGCTGTCGGCAGCCCGACGATAGAGTTCGCCGAGAGCAAACTCCAGTACATCGCCTGGGAGACTGTCGAGGAAGTGGGATTCACGACCAATGTCGAGGAGTCCGCTCTCAATGTCGAGTCCACCGAGCCATGGATTAAGGACTTGAATGTGAAGGACGGCAAAGTCGGCTTCACGCTTGAGGAGAATACGTCCGGAGCGGAGCGCAGCGCCAAGATAGCCCTTACATACACTGATGTCGAGGAGAATGTCTATCGCGCCGTCACGACCGTCACCCAGACCGCCGAGCCGGGTTCGCTCGTTCTCGGGGAGTCCGAGATGACCGTGGATGCGTTCGAGGCCCAGAAGAGCGCGGCCTGGGACTGCCATCTCGGAACATTCTTCTCCCGTCTCTCGCTGTCTGTCGAGTATGAAGGGGAACAGAAGGACTGGATTTCCTCACTTGAACCGACGGCAGCGGGCCTGAACTTCACCGTGGCCGAGAACACCGGGACAAAAGAGAGGAAGGCAGTCATCAAGGCGGAGATTGCCGATAAGGGGATTTCTGTCGCGCTGTCCGTGACTCAGGCCTCTCCTTCGAGGCAGTACACTTTCGAACAGCTTCGCGCGCTTCTTTCATCTGCAGGAGAGTATCCTTTTGAGGGCGACTGGTTCGAGGGCGTGATTGTCGCAGATGCAGGCCAGAAGAACATGGAGACGAATCCGATGACTTCCTCCACTTCGTACGACGACAACGAGTCGGCGGTGACCAACTACATCCAGACGGCTGACGGGAAATATGGCATAAGGCTCAAATTCACCGCCGCCGAGACTTCTCTCAAGAAAGGCGACAAGGTGAAGGTCTCCCTCGCCGGTACCACGCTCGTGCGCGAGGACAATCCTGTACGCTACACGCTCAA
>CAVDEO010000069.1:0-13244 GCA_963607915.1 bacterium | reverse complement strand
CCCTCGTGGTCGATGGTGAAGGCGAGGTAGGTTATCGGAAGCCCCTGGGCGAGATACTGCTTCTCGTAATGGGTCTGCACCTCGAAGAGCGCCCTGACTGCGTCCCCGCCGGAAACGGAAGCGAGCGGGCTTTCGAGAAGACGCTGACGGTCAGCACCGTAGATGTCGGTGGCGCAGGCGAGAATCTTCAGATTGTTCTGTTCCGCAATCGCATGGGAATACTCGTGGAGGTGGCGACTGTCGGTTTTGAGATGGACTATTCCGCCCGGCTTGAGGAAGTTGCGGTAACGCTCAAGGAACAGCGGAGAAGTCAGCCTCTTTTTCTCCCTGCCAATCTGGGGGTCGGCGAAGGTGATCCACACCTCGGAAACCTCGTCCTTCCCGAAAAGAGCCCCGATGAACTCTATCCTCGTCCGCAGGAACGCCACATTCGGAAGATGATGCTCCTCGGCATACTTCGCGCCCTTCCACAGACGCGCCCCCTTGATGTCCACGCCGATGTAGTTGATTGCGGGGTTGCGAAGCGCAAGGTCGATGGTGTATTCGCCCTTGCCGCAGCCGAGTTCCACGACAACCGGATTGCCGTTGCCGAAAAAGTCGGAGGCCCAATGCCCTTTAATCGGATGGTTTTTCAACGTCCCGTCCCGCTTGGGTCCGACACTGCCCCGACCGCCGCCAATCTCCCCCACCGGGTCATTGCCTTTCGCCGAGCCATCGCCTTTCGCCGGGTCATCGCCTTTCGTCCCCACGAGAACTTCGTCCGCGGAGGGCTGGAGAAGGCAGGAGAAAGTCTCATTCTCCCTGAACTTGCGGAGCTTGTCCTTTCCCATTTCCGTTCTGCCCTTTATTTGGATTCTGGCCCTGATTCCGGCCGGAGTTCCGATTCTGATTCTGTTCCTGACCGCCGCGGTTCCTGTTCCGGTCGCCGTTACGCTGTCCGCCACGCCGGTTGTCATCCCGTCCGCCGTCGCGATTCCGGTCATTTCCGTCCTGACTGTTGCTCCGCTCATTCCGGTTCTGGCCGCCGTTCCTGTTGGGGCCGCCGTTGCCGCCACGTCCGCCACGGGACTTCCGCCTACGACCGATGTTGTCGAAACGCGTGATGCTGTCATCGCCTACCGCCGTCACAAACTCCGGCGCGACAGGCTCCGGCTCGGACTTGAGGGATTCCGGCCTGATGCCCTCGCGGTTCATTTTCTGGATTTCCCTGACCTCAATCGCCGAAAGCGGAAACATATTGGCCTGCGAGAACTTGTCGTAAGAGAAATACATCACCTCGCGCAGTATGTCGGTCTTCATCAGGTAGGCGAGTCCGTCCTGGAACTCAAGCGGATTGGCGACCTTCGGTATGCGCGACTGCGCGTCCATATAGGAGGCCGTCTCGTAATTGAGGCAGCACTTGAGCTTTCCGCACTGCCCGGCAAGCTTCTGCGGATTGAGTGAAAGATCCTGAAGTCTTGCCGCGGAAGTGGAGATTGACTGGAAGGTGGAGATGTAGTTCGAACAGCAGAGCTCGCGTCCGCATATCCCGAGACCTCCGATAAGCCCGGCCTCCTGACGCGCCCCAATCTGTTTCATCTCGATGCGGATGTGGAACTCGTCCGCAAAGACCTTGATGAGCTGTCGGAAATCCACACGGCCGTCCGCTATGTAGTAGAATATCGCCTTGGTTCCGTCGCCCTGAAACTCCACGTCGCCGATTTTCATCTCCAGTCCGAGTTCGGCGGCAATCTGGCGGGCGCGTATCATTGTATCCTGCTCGCGGTCAATGGCTTCCTGCCATTTCTCAAGGTCATAGACCTTCGCCTTGCGATAAATCTTCTTGTAGTCGCCTGAGGCCGGGTCAAGTCTGCGGCATTTCATCTGCCGCGCGACAACCGCCCCCTCAAGCGTCACGATGCCGAGGTCGTGTCCGGTCGCGGCCTCCACCACGACAAGGTCGCCGGCTTTGATGCTCTGACCTGAGGCGTTGAAATAAATCCCTTTCCGGGTGTTCTTGAAACGGACCTCGAAGAAGTCTTTGTACTGCTCCTGCGCGACTCCCGGAAGCCAGTCATAGACCTCCATCTTGCAGCATCCCGGCCTGTAGCGGCAGTTCAGCTCGCCATCGTCCCTCCTTTCCACGGTGCATCCGCGAGAGCAGTCATATTTTTTTGCTTCGTTATCGTTGTTTTCCATAAACCTTTATTATATAGCGACAAACATCCTGTCCACCAAATCGCAGAACAGAATCTTTGAATTTACATTCCTGTCAAGCAGCGAAACCGTCCTGTCAAGAGCCGATTCTGCTTTCATGCAGAAGGCAGCCCCGAATCTTGCGGACGCGCTCTGATAGAAGGCGGCTTCTTCCGGCAGCACACCGGCGAGCGGCTCCTGTCCCCGGCCGGTCAGGAAAATCCGGCGCAGGCAGGACGAGAGATAGACGCAGAACGCTTTCTGCTTCTCGCGGGAAGGAAGCGCCGCAGCCGTCTCTCCGACTTCGAGGGCGTGGAGCAGATCCCGACGCGCCACACAGTCAAGCAGAGAAGAGACCATCGGAAAAAACTCCCCGTTCTGCCGTTCCTCTCCGCGCACCTTGACCGCCTCCTCTTTCGTGAGCGGAAGGACACGCATACTCTGACAGCGCGAGAACACGGTCTGCATCATTTTTTCCGGCGCATGGGTTACAAAGACAAAAACCGTCTTCTCCGGCGGCTCCTCCACGAGTTTCAGAAGTTTGTTCGCCGCCGTGGGATTCATTTTCTCCGGAAGGTAGCAGAGAACAGCCTTGTAACCGTCACCGACTGCGGTGAGAGACATCTTGGAAATTATCGACTTGGCCTCGAGCAGGGCTATCTCTCCTTTCTTGCCCTCGATTCCGAGCGCCTCCTGAAGGTCATCCTCGCGGAAATAGGGATTGTCAAGCACCAGCTGCCTCCACAGTACCAGAAAGGCCTCAGATGTGGGTTTGTCCCCGCTCACCTTGGAGCTTTTATTCACAGGGAATACGAAATGCACGTCCGGATGAATCAGTTTGGACATCTGACGGCAGGACGGGCATTCCCCGCAGGCTTCTCCGCCGGAGCGGCTGCCGCAGTTGAGATATTGCAGGAACGCGAGAGCAAGCGCGACCGCCCCGCAGCCGTCGTTCTCGTAGAGAAGCATCGCGTGCGGAATCCTCCCGCTGTCAGCCATCGACACGAGGGTGCGCCTGAGTGCGTCATTTCCGACAATATCACTGAATTTCATATGACTTCGTCCTTCTTGCGAATCCACATAATGTCCTCCTTACGGACTTATGTAATCCTAAAAATATTTCTCTAAAACTCCCGTCACCTGTTGCGGCTGGCCGTGAAGTGCGCGAGTTCCGCGAGCATCTCCCGTTCTTCCGACGGCGCGAGCAGGGAGATGGACTCCACAGCCTTGTCCACAAAGGCATTCAGCCTTTTCTCCGCATATTCAACGCCTCGGTTCTCCACGACAAAATTCACAATTTCTTCACGGTTCTCCGGATGCGCGACAACATCGGCGACGAGGGCGCGTATTCCGGATTCCCGTTCCGGCGCGTTCGCGAGCGCCCCGAGCAGCGGCAGGGTAATCTTCTGTTCAAGCACATCCACTCCGAGCGGCTTGCCCACCGAATCAGTGCCGCAGTAGTCGAGCATGTCGTCCTTTATCTGGAAGGCATAACCGAGGCTCACGGCGTAGTCCCGGACGGCTTCACGGCAGACTCCGGAGGCATTCACCGAAATCGCCGCAGTGACTGCGGCCGCTTCGAAGAGCGAGGCTGTCTTGCTGTAGATTATGCGGAGATAGTCCCCATAATCGGTGTCAGCCGTCTGCGCCTTCTGCAACTGGAGCATCTCGCCTTCCGCAAGGCAGCTGAGAGTCCGTGAAAACATGCGTATCACACGGGCGTCGCAGCTTCCGTCGTCATCACCGAGAATGAGACGTATCGCCCTGACCAGCCAGAAGTCCCCGACAAGCACCGATGCCGACGGGCCGAGGATGGAACGTACTGTCGGATTCCCCCGGCGGACATCCCCCTCATCCGCCACGTCATCGTGGAGCAAGGTGGCGTTATGAAGCAGCTCCGAAGCGGCCGCATAACGCTTGGAAACATAAGGGAGGGGACTGAGACGGTCTTCCCGGACATGGCTGTCGGCGGAACGGAGACAGGCGCGGGCGACAAGCAGGGAAATCATCGGACGCAGCTGTTTGCCGCCGTGCGCGAGAATCGACCCGTTGGTTGAATTCAACAGGGAGATGTCGCTCCTCAATGTTTCCGAGATGAGTTTCTGAACGTCCGTCCAGTCCGTGCCAAGATAGTCTTTTATCGTCTCTATGTCCATATCCCGCTGTTCTGACCCCGCGCAGGCGCACCGTCAGGACCGTACTGCCGTCAAAACAATACCGCCACTGAAAGCGTCACTCCGCCGAAACGGCTCCTGTCCCCGATTGACTCTTTCATCTTTGCGGCGAAAGAACCCGCATCAGCAATCTCGCTCTTCGCGTCGAAGAGGGTGCCGAAATCCCAGTTGTACCTCGCGGAAACCTGAAGATGCCAGATTTCGAGACCGGCTCCGAGTCCGAGTCCGTACTCCCAGCGGTTCAGCCCAGTCCAGTCGTTTTTCACGGTCTCCCCTCCCTTGTACTTGTTGTTAAGGGCATATCCGAAGAACGGCACGCACTCGAGATAAGGTCTCATTATCAGAAGGTCCGGACCCCACTGCACCGAAACGGGCACCTCAAGATAGCCGGCCGCATAGTCGAACGGACTTTCGTCATCATATTTCGCGGGAACGCCGGTCCCCTTGACCTGATATATCAAGGATGGCTGCACCGCGAATCCGAGCGGGAGGGAGAGTTTGAATGTGGCTCCGACATGGTACTCATTCTCCTTGGTGAGTTTCCATTCGTTCGTTTTGGCTGACGAGAAAGTCACGCCGCCGATTACTCCGTAGTTGAACTGTGCGTTTGCGTTCGCCGCGAAAAACACGGACGCGACTGCAACGGCCAGAACAGAAAATATCTTTTTCATATCCGCTTTGTTTAGTAAGCCAGAAAACTAAAGGATGGCATCCAGTTTGGCGGTGATGTTCGCCTTGGGCTGAGCGCCGACCAATCTGTCAACCAGCTTGCCGTCCTTGAAGAAAAGCAGCGCCGGGATGCTCATGATGCGGTACTGTCCGGCAAGTTCGCTGTTGTCATCGACATTGCACTTCCCCACGAAGGCACGTCCCTCATATTCCTTCGCAATCTCCTCGATTGTCGGACCGAGAGCACGGCACGGGCCGCACCATGTTGCCCAGAAATCGACGAGTACGACATTATTCGACGAAACAATTTCCGCGAAATTCGCGTCATTTACAACATGTTCCATAATCATTACGTTTTATATGACTGAATAAAAATAGTTCAGACCCGACAAATGACGAATCCGAACTACAAATATACGAATTTTTATTCAGTCGCCGGCAAAAGCACCGCTGAACTGAATCTGCAAGAATGAATCACCGGGTTCCCCAAATGACTCAACCCTGCTCATTTAAAGCGACTTCTCGACTGTCCAGACGAAAGCCCTGAGTCCGAGTTCCGGATACTCCCTGTTCTTTTCGGCCAGGCCCTCGAGGATGGAATCCACCTTTTCATCGGGCACGACGGCGAGCATCGCGTTGTTCAGCGTCGGCCATGCGTGATTCCCCTGATGCGGTTCTCCGGTCTCGGAGCCGCGTCCGGTGATTTCGTTCCACATCGTGTAGCCCCTGCAGCCATGTTCCTCAAGGATGTCGGCGAGTTCCATGTTGTACGCCTGATTGTATGCTATGAATATTGATTTCATTTCCTCAAAAATACTGCACAAATACTTCTGTCATTTCCTGTACAAATATCCCTTCTTCACCGGATTTACTTCGCGGCAATCTTCGCCGCCTTGCGGGCGCGGCGGCGGTTGCCCGCCTCGACGAATGCCGTGTAAACCGTCGGGATGATGACGAGGGTCACGAGCGTGGAGATGGTAAGACCCCAGGCCACCGTGATGCCGAGCGAACGCCACATCTCAGAACCTTCGCCTGTGCCCACAGCCATAGGGACCATACCGAGCACGGTCGTGAGGGTGGTCATGAGGATAGGGCGGAGACGGCTCTTGCAGGCGGTGACGACGGCTTCCTTGACCTCATAGCCCCGTTCCTGAAGCAGGATGGTGTAGTCAATCAGCACGATACCGTTCTTCACCACTATACCCATAAGGATGATGACTCCGATGAGGGCCATCACGCCGATTGCCGTGTCCGTGAGCCAGCAGCCGAGAGCGACGCCGGTGAGCGCGAACGGAATGGAGAACATTATGACGAACGGACTCATCAGGGACTCGAACTGGGATGCCATAACCATATAGACGAGTATTACAATCAGTATGAGGAGCGTAATCAGGTCTCCGAATGTGTCCTGCTGATCCTCGATGTCTCCGGCGACGGCCACTGAAATCTCGGACGGAATCGCCGTGTCCTTAATGGCCTGATTGGCGACGGTCACCGCATCGGAAAGGGCGAAGCCTCTCGCGACATAGCCCGTCACGGTGACAAGACGCTGGCGGTCCTTCCTCTCGATTGTCGGAGGTGTCGAAGTCTCGACCACCCTGCCGAGGTCCTTGACCTTGATTGCGGCGCCGGTCGGGGAATAGACCACGATGTTCTCGATGTCGGCCACGCTGGTCCTGAACTCCTTGCCGTAGCGGACGCGGATGTTGTACTCCTCACCGTCTTCACGGTAGAACGACTGCACCGAACCCTTGATGGCGGCGCTCACGGCCGAAGCCGCAGTGGTGCTGTTAAGCCCGTTGAGGGCGAGTTTCGTGCGGTCGAAATCCACCTGATACTCAGGGGTGTACTCGTCACGGCTGACGACGGCCTGCGCGAACGCCTTGTCTTCGTTCAGTTTCGAGGCGAGCTGCGCCGCTATGGCGTCGGTCTTCTGGAAATCGTAGCCGTAGACCTCAAGTTTCACGGATGTGGAACCGCCCATGCCCATACCGCCTTCAGTGACGGTAAACTTCTTAATCTGAGGGTAGCTTGAGAGCACAGCACGCATCTCGTCGGCAATTTCCGAAGATGAGCGCACACGGTCTTCCATACTTCCGCAGTCGATGTTCACGGATATGATGTGGGTTCCGTTGCTCTGCATCGAAGCGAAGGCGTTGTCGGAGTCGGCCTGTCCGAGAGAGTAGCTGTAAACGCGGATTTCCGGAGCGGCCGCAGTGACTTTCTGATAGATTTCGGCGGCAAGTTCCCGCGTGATGTCCTGACCCGTACCCACCGGAAGCTCGATTGTGGCGCGGAGACGGCCTGAATCGGACTGAGGGAAATACTCCGTCTTCATTGTCGGGATGTAGGCGAGGATGGAACCGACGAACACCGCGAGAGCGACGCTGATCACCACGGCCCTGTGTCTTACGGACCAGTGGATAATGTGCCCGTAACCCCTTGTTATCCAAGCGATAAACTTATTGAAGTTTCCGAAGAAGAAATTGTAGAACTTCCCGTGTGTAAGCTTGAGCCTGAGCATCCTCGAGCACATCATAGGCACGAGGGTGAGAGCGCCGGCCGTGGAGACAATCATGATGATTGACACAATCCAGCCGAGCTGGCGGAACATTATTCCGGACATACCCTGAATCATCGTAAGCGGGAGGAACACGGCGAGCATCGTGAGCGTGGACGCGACGACGGAGATGCCGACCTCCTGAGTGCCGTGTACCGCCGCCTCTTTAGGCTTCTCACCCCTCTCGATGTGGGTCGTAACATTCTCCAGAACCACAATCGCGTCATCCACGACCATACCGATTGCGATTGACAGGGCGGACATCGAAATGATGTTCAGCGTGTTGCCCGTCGCGAACAGATAGACTATGGATGCAAGCAGGGAGATAGGAATCGCGAGCACGATTATGAATGTCGCCCTCCACCTTCCGAGGAAGAGGAACACAATCAGCGCGACCACGAGGAAGGTGATTATGATGGTCTCCTTCAGGGAGTTGATGGAGTTGATGATGTTGCGCGAGCTGTCCACCACAGTCGTAATCTTGATGTCGGAAGGCAGAGTCTCCTGAATCTGGGCCATCGTCTTCTTGACCTTCTTTATGACATTCACCGTGTTGGCTCCGGACTGCTTCTGGATGATGATCTGTGCGCCCTGCACCCCGTTGGTGTAGGCTTCCTGCGACTTCTCCTCAAGACCGTCGACCACGGTGGCCACATCGCGGAGATAGACCGCCTCGCCGCCGGAGTAGCCGACCACCACGTCAAGCATCTCGTCCGCGCTGTCGAACTCTTTCTCGATGCGGAGGGTGTAGGTGTCCGAGCCTATGTCTATATTGCCGGAAGGCACGTTCTTGTTCTCGTAGGCGAGGACTCCGGATATTCCCGTAATCGAAAGGCCGTAGGCCTGGAGCTTGTTCGGGTCGCAATAGACCTGAATCTCACGCTGCGGCGCTCCCGTCACCGAGACGGTTCCCACGCCGGAAACCCTCGCGAGCGGAGTGGAGACCTTGTCGTCGAGAATCTTCTCGAGGGCCGGGATGCTCTGGTTCGCCGTCGCCGAATAAATCAGAATCGGCATGTCGTCCGCGCTGAACTTGAAAATCACAGGCACGGAAGCCCCGTCCGGCAGGGACGAGTTGACCATATCCAGTTTGTCCCGGACATTGTTCGTCGCCTCCTCTATATCGACGCCGTATTCAAATTCAAGGGTTATGATGCAGACGTTTTCCTTCGACTGCGAAGTTATATGTTTGAGGTCGCTGACACCGTTGAGGGCATTTTCGAGCACCTTCGTCAGGTTCGTCTCGATGTCCTCCGCACTCGCGCCCTGATAGGATGACATCACCATGATGGTGTTCGCGTCGAAGTCAGGGTAGTTGTTGATGGAGAGGTTCATCAGCGAGAATATTCCGAATATGGCGAACGCCGTGAACACCAGGGCCGTCGTCACCGGATTATCTACCGCTTTTCTGTATATGCTCATGCTTCAGATACTGTTTTGAAAATGATTTTCCCTGTCAAAGGGTTACTTTGCGGCTACTCGGAAACCGTAACCTTGATTCCGTCCTTCAGACGCACCTGACCCTCGGTCACCACCTGCGCCCCGTCGGGAACTCCGGAAAGAATCTCGTA
Organism: bacterium; assembly: GCA_963607915.1. Taxonomy (GTDB): domain Bacteria; phylum Bacteroidota; class Bacteroidia; order Bacteroidales; family UBA932; genus Cryptobacteroides. The sequence goes on along the minus strand of CAVDEO010000069.1, from coordinate 4,095 downwards.
CATCGAACCTGTGCGCCGTCCGAGCTTCACATTCTGATAGGTGACGGTGCCGTCGGAGTTGAGGATGTAGATGAACCTCTCGCCGGAACCGGTCTGCTTGACAATCGCCGAGTCAGGAACGACCACGCTGCTGTTCACTCCGAACTGCACGGTCACGCGGGCGTACATCCCCGGACGCAGGACCTTGTCCTTGTTCGGAACGACGATTTCGACGTTGAAAGTGTGAGTCTGTTCGTTGATTGTCGGATATATGCGGTTGATCTTGCCGATGAAGGTCTTGCCCGGAAAGGCGTCGACGGTGATGCTCACCTCGTTGCCCTTCTTCACCTTGGAATAGTCGCTTTCGGAGATTCCCACGAGGAGCTTGACCGGGACAATCTGCTCCACGGTGTAAATAGGCTGACCCATGGAGAACATATCCCCCTTGTCATAGTTCCTCGCGGTCACCACCCCGTCAATCGGCGAGCGGAGAACCGTGTTCTGGAGAAGGTTGTCGTAATTTGTCCTGCTGACCTTGTAGTTCAGCTCCATCGCGTCGAGGTCTGACTTTGAAAGTCCGCCCGCGTCATAAAGCCCTTTGAGACGCGCGTACTCGGTCTCGTTGTTCTTCATCTGAAGTTCCGCCTGCTGGAGCTGGAGACGGTCCATCTCGGCGAGAATCTGACCCTTTTTCACGAAATCCCCCACCTCTACATTGATCTTGCTGATTCTCATCGATGACTGCGGAGCTATGTTGTTCTTCGCGTAAGGCTCGACGGACGAGGTGTAAACCGAGGTCTGAGGAACATCCTGTTTCCCCACCGTCACCACGGTCACGAGCGGAGCCGTCTCCTCGACGGTCTCATTCACCGCTGCGGCGGATTCGGTCTTCTTCCCGTTGCCGCAGGAGGCGGCCGCGATCACCGCCGCCGCAAATGCCAAATTTCTTGCTATCCTGTTCATATCTTCAATATTTTCAATCCGTTATATCTTCTTCGGGAAGCCCTGTTCCGTAAAGGCCTATTCCGTAAAGTCCTGGCCGAGAGTCTGTTCAAGCTGTGTCTTGGCGACTATGAAATTATAGACGGCCTGCGACTCGGTCAGGCGCGCCTGGGTGAGGGCGAGCTGCGCGTCGTTCAGGTCGGTGAGGGTCGCACGCCCCACTTCGTAGGATTTCTCGGCGATGCTGTAGGCCTTTTCTGCGGAAGCGACTGCATCCCGCGCCGCGTCGTAGCTCTTGACATTGGTCTCCATCGTGTTGAGCGACTGCCGGATGGAAATCTTGAGATTGCGCTCGGTGGAGGTCATCTGCAGGCGCATCTGCTCGTAGCTGTTGCGCGCCTGACGGACCTGGTTGAGACGCTTTCCGCCGGAGAAAATCGGAATGGAGAGGCTCACTCCGACATAGGAGTACGGAGTCCATTTGTATTCGTTGAACTTGAAATCGTTGGTCATCGCGTTGTAGCTGTAGTTGAACGCAAGGGCGAGAGTCGGGATGTAGGCGTACTGCTGCGCCTTGATGCTCTGTGCAAGCTCGTTCGCCTGAATCTCCAGCTGCTTCATCGTGGAGTTGCGGTCAAGGGATATGCTGTCGGACGCAGTGACATCGCAGGTCATATATTCGGCATAATCCTCAATCGCGCCCTCGACATCGATGTTCATCTCAAGATCGATTCCCATCACAGCCTTGAGCTGCCACAGTGCGAGGATTATGGAACTCTCGGCGTTGTAGACGTTAGGGATGGCGTTGGCGACATTGGTCTTCGCACGCGCCATGTCGAGATCCGTGGCTTTCTGGACATTGTATTTCTTTTCGGTCTCCGCGTAATTGGTCATCGCGTTCTCATAGACCTCTTTATACACATTGAAAGCCTCCTTTGAGAAGAGAACGGCATAGTAGGCGTTCTTCACCTGACTCACCATGTCGAGGCGTGATGCGCGGGCTTTCTCGACCGCAAGTTCCACGTCCATCCCGGAAATCTTTATGCTTTTCCAGAGCTGGGCGTTGACAAGCGGCATCGACGCGGAGATTCCCGCGCTCCAGGTGTTCCAACGGCCGACTTCAAGTCCGCCGGAAGAGGAACTGCCGGAAGATGCCGAGCCGCTTCCCGAACCGGAGGCGCCTTCACCCGAGCCTTCGCCGCTGCCGGAAGAACTTCCGCCGGCACTCGCGCCTCCCCCGAAGCTGCTCATGTCGAAGTCCATATACATCACCTGTTTCTTGATTGTCCTCTGATAGGAGCCGCTCGCGTCAATCTGCGGGAAGAGAGCGGCGTAAGTGCCTTTCTTGGCATACTTTGTCCGCTCGATTTCCTTGTCCGCGATTTTCACGGCGATGTTTTCGCTCAGCGCGATTTTCAACGCCTGTTCCAACGAAATCACCACCGGAGCCTCGGCCGAGTCGGCCTCCTCCAGAATGAGCTGAACCTCGGTCTTGGGAGCTTCCTTGTCCGCTTTCTTGTCCCGATGCTGGGCGAAGCCCGCCGATGGCAGGAGCACAAGCGATGCTGATGCAAGACCGAAGGCGATTATTTTCTTCATCTTGACCATTTAGTTATATTATATGTTTTACACTACCACTCAGGCTCTGTCCGGATTTCTCCGGAAGATTGTCGTTCCGAAAGGACTGCGACACCCCGAAAAACGGCCGACGGCGTCGCGCAGTGTGATACGGGCGATACAAAAGAATATGAATCAGCGACTTATTACAATTTGTATCCGGATATCTACAAAAGGGATACTCCATTACTCAACAACTATACCAAAGGGGTGTCCCCTTTGATATAGTTGCTCATATATTGCATTGAGGTCCGGCCGATGTTTAACGCTAATCCACCGGATGGGCGTAGTTCGTGGGGCGGGATTTCTTTTTTTCCGGATGAACGGAGCGAGCGGGAAGCCTGCGGACAGCCGCATAGACGAGAAAGCCTATGCCGAGGAGTATGAACGGTATGCTGAGCCACTGTCCCATATCGAGGAGCATATTCTGCTCGAACTCGACCTGAGGGTTCTTGATGAATTCGATGAGGAAGCGCGAGCCGAAGCAGCCGATGAGAAACCAGCCGATGAAGAAGCCCCGGTGAACTTTGTCGAGCCGCTTTTCATAGAAAAGGACGAGGACGACGCCGAGAATCAGGTAGCAGAGAGCCTCGTAGAGCTGGGTCGGATGGCAGGCGAGACCCTCCGGATGCGCCGCGCTCGGGCCATAGAGCTGCACCCACTCGTAGGAGCGCGGGAAGCGGAAGCCCCATGGGAGGTCGGTCGGGCCGCCGAAAATCTCGGAGTTGAAGAGGTTTCCCAGACGGATGAGCGCCCCGGCGAAGCAGACCGTGATGGCGAGCCGGTCCATAATCCAGACAAAGTCGAAGTCATATTTCCTGCCGAACTTGCGGGCGAACCATATCATCGCGATAATCAGCGCAATCGCCCCGCCGTGACTTGCGAGTCCGCCTTTCCACGGCATGAAAATCTCCGCGAAACCCTCCCACGAGCCGAAGTAGTAGTCCGGCTGATAGAAAAGGCAGTGCCCGAGACGCGCACCGACAATGGTCGCAATCAGCAGAGTATAAAGCAGATAGTCCAACAGAGGGCTGACCTGAATCCCCTCGTTCCTGAAGAAATGGCGGAAGATGTACCAGCCGATGATGAATCCCGAAACGAAGAGAATCGAGTAGTACCGGATTGAAAGTCCGCCGACGTGGAATATTTCCGGATCGACGTTCCAAGTTATCGCCAATATGTCAAACATTCTGAACGCGTTTTACAAAACTGTTTCTCCCCGGCCTCGGGACGTCTCCCCGAAACGCCGTCCGCACAGGGCACGGAAAGGGCAAAGTTACGACATTTTTGGAATATCTTTCTTTTGAATACAAAAATGCACGGAATCGCAAAATGTTTTGGTGTAAAAATGCACGGAATCGCAAAATGTCTTTCAATTCCGTTATTTTGCATAAGTAAGCGTTAAAAAATAAATTGGTGGAGATTTGTGAAAGATTTTTGAGGATAGATTTCTTTTGGAAGAGGGTGGGGGTACTGGAGGTACATGACCGATGAGAAAAGAGATATAGACCAAAAAGACACACAAAGATTACCAAGTTATTTTTTAAGGATTACTAA
>CAVDEO010000068.1:0-13396 GCA_963607915.1 bacterium | reverse complement strand
TTACCGCCTGTTCGGGACGGGTGTCCTTCGAGCGGATGTGCGACATACACTTGTGCCGCTGCAGGGGTGTCATATGGTCAGACATATCTCATTGCCTCCTTCCGATGAATTGGCGGTTACAGGAACCACAGGTTGTCACGTCCCATATTGTCGGGAAGGTTGCCGCCGGTAAAGTACGGAGCAATCCGGGCGACCATTTCAGGGTACTTGATTGTGACCGGAAGATTCTGCTGCCTGACCGACTTCCAATAAATCCGGCTGAACTGATACACTTGATCTATCAGTCCGGAGATGGTGTTCTGGTCGAGTGTTTCGGGCGCATTTGGGGACTGTATTTTCATCTTGACGGGGAAGGGATATCCCTCTGGAGATTTGCCGTAGCTGTTTTCATAACGTGTATTGTTGCAGAGGAGATAGGTGTTTTTTCCGAGATTCACAAAGCGTCCGCTGTATGGCATCAAATCTCCGTATCCTCTGTCAAAGACTATATAATCTTCTGATTCTGTCTTGTTGATGGTCACAACATAAATAGGGACATCGACATCAATCTCATACAATGCTTTCTCTATGATTGTGGCATCTCTTTCGCTCATCTCCTTATAGTAATGGAGAATAAGTCTGGAAGGAGCTTCAATAAGGTTGCGGAAATTCAGAACAGCTTCCTGAATAGAGCCGGCGAGTTCCTGTAGTTCGTCCTTATGGAAGTAGTCGAACGAGTTGAACGAGCCGGTGTTGTCGAATGAGAATGCAGAGCCGATGTACTGGACATTGGAGTCCATATTTTTGAACGCCCCGATTCCTATTACGAGTTCGCGCTTTTCCGGGACTGCGATTCGCCACGGTGTGCCTCCGAGCTTCGCATTGATGGCAATCGACATATTCTGCAAGGTATATGAGAAACCGGACTTGTTCTTTTTCTCATCATAAGCAAGGCAATTTGTCATTTTGTCTGTTTCAATGCATTGAACCGCAATGTCATACCGCAGGAGCAATTCTTTGACGCGATAGTAGATTATACGTTGCTCGAAGCTTTTGGCGCTCTTGCTGACAGGGGTGAGGTATATGGCGATATAGCGGTCGGTAGGGTCGATTCCTCTTTCTGACAAATTCTTGCTTATTTCGGGAATCGGATTGTCTGCGGAGTTGAACAATATCCCCGTTATATAACTGAAGGAAATTCCGAGATAGTGGCGAAGTCCGGCATAACGGCTATAGCCTGAACCATATCCGTCATTGAAACATTTGCATAACTTAACTGCCTCGTCCTTCTGGCTCGAATGGGCTATGCACAATAATTTGACGTTGTTGACTTGAGGACGAAGGTATGGGCCGCTGTTGATTCCTCTTTGCGGGACCACGTCGGTGACATTGACTCCATTGTCATCCTTGCCGAAAACAAGTCTCTTGCTGGATTCCTGAACCTTTCCGGCGGTGACGGGGGTGAAATCGGCTTTTATCCGCAAGATTTTTCCGAATTCACCATTCTGAAGATACTCTCTGTTGAAATCGCTTATCTTGCTGATATACTTTTTGTAGCGGTTCTTTTTCTCGTAAGGGTTATCATCTTCATCCTCTTCTGCATAGCCAAGATATGCGGCCAGCTTACTGTTCACGATAGGATAGATATGCTCATAGTCGATTTTATCGCCCCTGTCTTCGTCTTCGTGAAGTCGAGCATACTTTATCACCCTGTATATTCTTCTTCTGTCTTTATCCCTTCTGGCGACTTTAAGCACTCTGTTGAGCAGGTCAGTGGGATTTGTTATCGGGCTTCCGAACGGGTCGGCGGTGTCGTTATATTCGTTGATGAATGAGGCGACCGTTTTTCGAAGAACTTTCGCCTGGCGGTCGAACGAAATGACAAGCTCCGGAGAGCGCATAGTGTAATTGTAGCTGACTTTCAGAGTGTATCGGTCAAAATATGCGCAGTCCTTGATTGCATTCTTCGGCTTGTCTTTTGAATTGATCCATATCTGATTGTCATTTATGAAGGTTGGTTCGACGATTTTTTCGCGCACCTCGAAATAGTGTTTTATCTCCCTGTTGTAGAACCTCTTTACGAGGTCGAAATTGAACGGGTCATTGAAATCGACCGGGAGTGCGGTGAATCCGTCAAGTTTGCGGGTGAATGAAGTGTAGATTTTAGCATCATTGCGCAGTCCGGGAAATATGATATCAATGTTTGACGGAAATGTCTGATGAACCAGAGGTGTCAAGGCGACACCGTCCCTGTCTTCGCGGGAGAACCAGAATGTGACAGGCTCTGCCGGGAAATCGAACAGAATCGAATTTATGTGCAGGTCTTCCTGTGATGAAGATTGGGTATAATTCGGGCTTTGGTGATATACCATATTCGGATGGATTTTGCTGAGTTTGTGTTATTTGAGTTCCGTCTGGAGGACGTCGGCTTCGCCGCTGAAGGCGGACTGGAGGTCTGAAAGGGAGGTGGTGCGCTTGTCGAAGGCGAACCAGATGAAGGGGGAGTCGGCGGAGCGGTACATCTTGCCGAGGTATTCTTCGAAGTGGGCGTTGACGAAGGCTTCGATGTCGCCGTGGGGAGTCACCTGGAAGAAGTCGTATCTGGCGTTGTAGACGCTTATGAGGTCTTTGCGGAACTTGTCGTGGATGCGGGCCTTGACGCCTTTGTTGTCGCAGTTGGTGACGTAGGAGGCGAGGACGAAGAGGAAGTTGATGTTGTAGGCCTGGAGGACGAGGGTGTCGCGGTCGAACGGACGGTTCTTGAAGTGGGCGTTGGCCGGGATTATCTGGCTGTTCTTGCTGAGGCGGTCTTCCGTGTAGCAGGCGTGGCCGTCGGCGAGGTCTTCCGGGCGGACATAGCCCCGGATGAAGAAGTTGGGCGTGAGGTTGTAGCCCTCGGTGAGAGGGTCGCGGTAGCGTACGCTGTCGATGATTTCCAGTTCCTTGTCCTTGCGGTCTTTCGACGGGGTGTTGAAGATGTTGATGTTGAGCTGGATGATGTTCTTGGCGTAGGTGAACTGCTTGTAAATGGACTTCTCGTCGAGGTCGGAGCCGTAGAAGTAGTATTTGCTGTCGCCGATGTAGTAGATGTGGCTGTCGTCCACAAGGGATTTGTCCTTGTAGATGTGGTCGATTTCCTTGCCGTCTTCGTTTTCCTTGAGGTCGGTGAAGATGTCGTCTCCGATGAGGCCGTCCACCATATCCTCGAACACGCGGTCGAACTTGCTTGCGAGGAGGGCTTCCTCGCGGCATCTGCCGGCGCGGACGGTCTCGGACTTGTCGAAGAAGGCGTAGAGGAGCTTCCACAGGAGGACAAGCTCGTCCTTGAAGTATTTGCGGCGGATGGAGCGCAGAAGCCGTGTCCCGCGTCCGGAGAGGATCATCGCGTCAATCCGGGAGGGCTTTATCAGCTCGTAGTTGAGGTTGGCGCGGACGGGGAAGAAGAAGTGCTGGCGAAGGTATCCGAGGACGGAGTAGAACAGGATTATGAGTTCTTCGTCGTAGTTGACGGCCTTGTCCCTGTTGCGGAATTCGGCATAGAACGGCTCGCTGTTCCGGATTATCGGCTGTACCTTGCTTATGGTCTTGCCCCAATGGATTCTGTCGTTGCCGCTGGAGTTGATTATCGAGATGTAGGTGAAGAGGTTGGCGTGTTCCTGGTGGAATGCGAGCAGGGAGAGGATGGTGTCCAGAAGGGTCTGGGAGTCTTCGCCCCTGTCGGAATTTACGCGGCGGATGTCAGCGCGGCGTATGATTTCGCTCATCGGGTGGCGGGCGGAGTATTTGTCTATCGCCCTGTAGATCCAGGCGGAGAGGCCGAAGAGAACGCGGTCGAGGCCGTCTTCCTTGAGGGGGTTGCGGTCTTTGGTGATGTCGATGACATCCGTGACGGAGTATTTGCCGAAGGCTATCTCCAGCCTGTTCTCATCTCTGTCTATCCTGCCGGAGCCCTCGAAGAGGAAGACTTTCGGGAGGATGAATATGGCGTCGTTTATCTTCGGAGAATAGATGTAGCCGACGTACGGCAGGATGCCCTCGGAATTGTCCCTCGACGTGTAGACGTAGGGTTCAAGACCGAAGTCCTCCAGCATAGCGGGGCTGTATGGCTGTCCTTCGAAGAGAATTCTCATTTTTCGTCCTTCTTCTCAATATCATCGGCTGTGATGCCGATAATTTCTTTAAATTTATTTTTAAGATACAATCTCCTCTTGTCGACAAATACTTGGAAATCCGAAATATCAAGGCTGATATTCTTTGGTATCAATTGATTGTCAAGATCAATTTCTCGGTTTTTAACCCAATCTTTTAGAGGTGTGTCAAGTTTTGACTCATTTAGTGAGCTGTTCAACAATTGCAGATTTACAATGGAGTTCCAATTTGCTGCATTTTTGTAGAATGTATAGTCTTCTTCTTTTTCAAAGGAAGATTTCTTTACTTTTTCAAAATAGCTTTTGGGGTGAAGATGGTCCTTGTGGAATGTTTGTGTTTCAAAATTTAGATGAGAATACAGAAGTGCCAATACTGGATAACAATTCGCATCGTCTTTTTGTATTGTGAGCAGTCCGTCAATGAATTCATCATCAAACGACAGATTCTTTGCCGCATTTGACTTAAACTCTTCCTTTATGTCCTCGAACGGGAATGTTCCGTCTCCGATATGCTTCTTGAGAATTTTTCTGATACCGGTAAGAACGGTATCAGATTGACCACCAAAAATACCTTTCAGCAAAGAAATACAAAGCCACTTGCGTATCTGTTTCTTTTCGTCAGTATGCTTAGCCTTGTTGTTTATCTCTTTCTCCAGGTTGTTGTGGTATATGTAATAAATGATAGGGATGACCGCATTCTTTGCTCTCAGGCTTGAATTGTTAAATCCCCATCCACTTAACAACGTGAACGCGGCAATAATAGAATCGTAAATTCTATCCCAATTATCGTCGAAGACAGAAACGCTGCTCCTGTCAAAATTCTTAACTTGGAACTTTATGTTGTCGTTAAACAGCACAAGGCATGTTTTTAGGACAAAATTATCATTGATGAGAAAGCCGGGATTGCCAATTTCAAATACTTTTGAAACCGTCTCAGGAATCACTTTACGAGCATCTCTTTTCCAACTGGCCGTTGTAATTGACATCAGAAGGTTCGAAAAGCTTAATGGTTCTCCTCCGCTGTTTGTTCTGATAAAGATATCAAGTACGGTATCGATGTCCTGACTTTCTTCTAAATAGAAATTGATGATTTCGTCATGGAAAACCTTGTCCCAAATTGTGTTTATGGTATCACAAGCAAAGTCATTTTCTGCCCACGACTGCGAACGGACAAATTTGCGAAGCTTGTTTTGCTCCTTGTATTCTAATATGTCATTGAATTTGAACCAATATGATGACGAATCCTTTGAAAGAGCTTGATATTCCTTGATGGTCAAAAACCGGATATCGTATTTCATCTGTCGCTCATTGTCTTCCGGAAGTTCTTTTAAGATGTCAATGTAAAGCCATCTTGTCGGAAGACTTTCTTCATCGTTTTTCCACCATTTCCGCGGCATCTTATAGGCGTAAGATCCCTTTAAACCGAGATAGATGCTCGTCAGACGCTGCTGACCATCTATGACCGCGTAGAAATCTGGCAATCCTTTTGTGTCAATATCCTTGTTGTTCTCTTGAAAAAACTCTCGGTAAGTTGTAAGAAACTCGTAAAACTTGAACTGATTCTTGATATTGTCATCAGTTATGGACCAGAACATAAAAGAGTTGATAGGGTAACCACGAAGGATACTATCAAATAAAGCTTCAACTCTGTCGCTTGACCAGACAAATCTGCGCTGAATTGCAGGCAGAAGGTATTTTCTTGAGACGATATTCTCAATCGCATCAATAATCTTTATGGGTTTTGCAAAACTGCTTGACATAAGTTATTCTTCTACTCCTAAATAAGACATGAAACTTTGAAGTATGCCGTTTGTCCGGGCATTCTCGGGGAAGAGGCTGTTGAAGGTGAATTCGATTTCTTTTCCTTCCGGGTCTTTGTATTTGAAGAAGGAGCCGGACTTCTCGTAGTCCTTGCAGACTTCGCTCCAGAGGTAGAACATCACCTTGCTCTTGAACTCCTTGACATCGATGTCGCTCTTGATGAAGAAGTTGCCCATCTGCTTGTCTTCGGAGTCGGAGAGGCGGTGGATGCGGTCGTTGGCCTTGTCGAGGAAGACTGCCCACGGATAGGTCTTGTCTCCGATGGTGATTTTGAACTGAGACTTTTCGTTGGCGGAATCTATCGGCACATATTCCCACGCCCAGCGGCGCTTGAACGCGGAGTCCATAGGGAAGAGGCTCTGGTCGGAGGTGTTCATCGTGGCGAGGATATGGAAGTTGGCGGGGAGTTTCAGCTTGCCGTCCCTGATGCCTTCGTGTCCTTCTCCGAGGATGCCTCCGGTCTCAAGGTAATTCCGCAGGTCCTTGTCCGCCCTGATGGGGTATTCGGATATGTTGTCCTTGTCTCTGTCCAGAAGCTGGAAGAGGTCGCCGAATATCTGGGCGCAGTTGCCCCGGTTGATTTCCTCGATGACGAGATAGATGTCATCGTCGGGGCAGTTCCACGCCTTCACGTATGCGTCCGTGAACGTCTGCGGAATGAATTCGTAGGTCAGTTCGTCTCCTTTCTTGACGGGCTTGTATGCTCCGACGAAGGTGGCGTAGTCGCTGTCCGGATGGAATGTCGTGCGGAAGGTGAACTCCTCGTGCCCCTTTACGATTCCTTCAACCTTGAAAGACTTGCCGCTTCCCGGCGTGCCGAAATAGATTTTCTGGATATCTGTGTTTGAATGGGTAGTGCGAGTCTTCCGGAAAGAACTTGCCCCATTTAACTTGGAAACCATATCCTCACGTTTCGCCTCATTAGACGAATATGTTTTTACGTCATCGTCAAGCACATAAGCTACGAAATGCAGCTCGTCCTGATTCTTTGTATAGATTTCATTGACGAACCAAGCTGCATTCCCGGATAATCCGAGTGCTGCTGCCATCTTGTTATAACAATCGTTGTTGATATCGCGACCGCGATATGTCATACGCGGATTGTATTTGAGTGTGCGTCGTCCGACGTGATGATTTCCAACCAGTTTCTTTACCACCAACAGCAGGAATTCCGCTCCTTGAATCTTAATATCATTGACGAAGACTTTCTTGAACAGGCTGGCAATGACAAACTCATAGTCTTGAGATTGTGCGCCGCCCTTACCAAGAGGGCATGTTACCTCATCAATGTCTGGAATGGAGTTATATACCAGAGCGGTAAGAAAAGGCTCCATGTCCTCAAAGGCAAATTTATATCCGTCACCTTGCCCCATCTCTGTTCCCCAGGCAGGTGTTCCACCGCCGTCGGCAATTTGGGCATTGAATGAAAGTGAACCTAAATTGAGTATCATAACTGGCTGAATATATGTTTTAATAATATGCCTACAAGGTTGACATCCCAACCATTTCCAGCACGTTTTGACATTTGGGAATATGATTGCCCTTCGTAGTTCAATTCACCATCCTCGAAACCCATAAAGCGGAACTGCTCGTCAACTGACATCTTGCGGACAATCTCTTTGCCGTCTTCTTTTGGAACCTCTATTACTCTGAGGCTGTTGTGTTCTGGCTGTGTGATTGTAATGCACATCGCATCCTTTTTGATTTTCTTGTTGTAAACATCGAAACACAAGGGTTCTGTAACAGCAAAACTGTCTATGTGATGCTTCTCTTTGAGATGTTCTATTTGTTTATCACTCAAATACAATTCTTTAGGCGGGTTTGTATCAAGAAAATCTCCAAATCTATATTTGAGTTCTATTTTTGGCGGAACGATATCAAACCCTTCTGGCAATCCACCAAGTTTCGCAAACATCCATAGCCTCTCCCTGTTTTGCGGAATGCCATAATCTTTTGAATTGAGTACGGCATAAGCTAAATCGCCATAGCCAAACTCTTTAAGCTTATCTTTAAGGAAATTGAATGTTGTCTCAAATTTTTTTGCGGTTAAACCTTTTACATTCTCAAGGAGTATGTATTCGGGTTTCTTCGCTTCAACGATTCTCAAGATATGGTGCAGAAGAGTTCCTCTACCATATTTGTCGTTCTCACCAAGTTGCAGACCTGCTGATGAAAAAGGCTGACAGGGGAAACCGCCGGTAAATAAGTCGAAGTCGGGGAGTTTTTCAGGGTCTATTGAAGTAATATCTCCCCAGTTTTTGATTCCGGGGAAATTGTTTGCAAGCAATACACTTGCAAATTTGTCGAACTCAGACATCCCTACGACCTTGTACTTAAGGCCGGAACGTTTGAGACCGAATGATGCTCCGCCGTAACCAGCGAAGCCTTCAAATACTCTTATGGTTTTCTTTGCCATATCTGTTTATCGAGAATGCGGAATTTAATCTTGCCTATTACCATACAAAAGTACAAAATTATCATCACTAAACGGCATAATAAGCAGACAAATAATCAAAACTGCGTAAGGGTCAAAGAGTTGCGACGCAGAAAATCTCGCCGCAACTCGCAAAAATCAAATCACACCTTCCGATACCTCCCGTGCGAGATGTTCTCCAGCTTCCCTTCGTCGCACCATTTGCGGACGGTGCGGTCGAGGGATTTGGAGTTGAGACCGAGGGTGTCGGCAATCCGGGAGTATTCCTTGCGGTCGAATTCTGCGGGGAGACTGTCCCAGAACTGCTGCCTACGGACTGTGCGCTCAGTGCCTTTGGACTTATGCACGGGGGCGGCGGTGGCAGGGAGAGTGAAGAAGACGCGGATGTTGTGCCGGAGGATGACGGTGGCGATGGTCTTGGCGGTGCGGTAGTCTGCGTCGAGGCAGGTGATGTCGCTTTCGAAGTCGCCGTCTTCGGCGAGCCGGAGGACGGAGAGGCACATCGCGATGCGGAACATCACGACTCCGAGCCTCCGGAGGGATGCGACAAAGTCTTCTCCGCAGTCGGCGAGGCTGTCCTCCTGCCACCGGTCGAAGGTGTCGTCGAAGTCTTTGCCCTGCTCCGGAGTGAAGCTGAAGTTGAGGTATCCGCTCTTAGCGTCAAGAATCTGGAAGAGTTCGTAGTAGTCGGCTCCGAGTTCCCGGAAGCGTTCGTCAATCGAGCCTGTGGAGGAGGTGTCGCTGAAGATTCTTTTCCAGACTATGGGTGTGTCGAGGAAGTAGAAGATGAAGCGGCTGAAGAGGCCGTTCTCGGCATCGGTGATGAGGTTGAGAATCTGACGCGGTGTGCCGGTGAGCAGCGTCGAGAGTCGCGGGTTCTTGATGTTGACATATTCGCGGTCTTTGCGTCGGATGTAGGAGATGGTCTCGTGGTGGAATGCCTTGCGGAAGCCGTCGGAGTAGTTGCCGTAGTCGGAGCCGAAGGTGTTGGCGAGGGTGTCGCCCTCGGTCTCGAACATAAGGCCGCTGCCTGCGTTGTCGCCGAGTACCTGATAGACGGCGGTGGCGGAGGAGTTGGCGGGGATGAAGAGCATACGCAGGGGCGGCTCTTCCGGCTTTTCCATAGCGACTTTCTTCTTGCCGGCGGCGTTGTATTCGGCGAGCTTCTGCTTGTATTCCGTCACTTCGGCTTCGTTGATTTCGCGGAGGCGGTCGTGGACGGGTTCCACAAGGTAGCGGCAGAGGGTGAGACGGCCTTTGCCGGAGGCGGCGCGGGCGGTGACGAAGAGGAAGAGGTTGGGATAGACGGTGCGCTTGTCGTAGATGCCCCGGATGTGCGGCATACAGGACGAGAGGACTGCGAGCGAGCCGAGGATGAGGATGTCAGCGTCATAGACGGAGTCGCTCATCGCGGTTATCTTTCTGAGGAATTCGGGCAGGTCCGCTTCGATGTCCTGCGAGAATGTCGGGAGGGATTCGCCGGCGGGGATATCCGCAGTTTCCGCAGAATCCTCAATATCCGCAGTAGGGGAGTTTGCGGATTTGTGTTCTGAGCCTGTGAGGAAATCCGCAGTTTGCGCCTTTGCGGATTTTGCGGAAGTGGCGGATATTGCGGATTTGGTGGCGAGGCTGATTCCGGCTTCTTTCGCTTTCTGGAAGAAGGTCTTGACGGTGATGCCTGTGCCGCGGGCGCGGAGGCATTTGTCGTACTGGGCGTCGCATTCCGTCTCGTCGTAGCCGGGGTTGAAGCGGCTGACGCGGTGGTAGATGTCACGGCCCGATTCGCCGAGTTCCGAGGAGAGGGCGAAGCCGATGTCACGCCAGTTGTCGTAGCCGGAGGTGATGTCGGCACGTGCGGCTTCGATGCGCCGGGTGATGAGTTCGATGTCGTCCTGTGAGTCAGGATTTGGGGTATGATGCTTTGTGGAAGTGAGCGGTTCCTTGACCAGCCATTCTTCCGGGTTGAATTTAGGCATAGTTATACGAATAAAGGGTTGATGTAGGCTTCGGGGTCGTGGGGGAGAAAACAGGCTCTGGAGATGTCCTTGCCTGATTTGTCCGGCTCGATGCCGTAGGCCCGGTTTATGTAATTGGCGACTGCCTTGAAGTAGTCGGAGTGGGAGAGTGTGCCCGTGTCGATTTCTATGATCCATTTGAGGCCGTCCCCTGAGGGGCTGCGGAATGCGAGCGCGGTGGTGAAGTAGCTGTCCTGAAGTAGCTGCCGCCTGAGCGCGTCAACGTCGGGAATGTGGTCGAAATCGAGGCAGAGGAGGCCGCTGACGGTCTTGACGCTGTCGTTGGAGCGGGCGAGGAATTCGCCGCAGAAGGTGGCGTAGGCGAAACGGGACTGCTTGTAGAGGGCGGCTTTCTTCTTGTCAGTGATTGCTCTCAATTCTTCTGTCTGCTGACGGGCATAGGGTCCTGCGATGTAGTTGTAGGCATCGAGGACGGTTATGCTCTTGTGGGGGAATCTGTTGGTGACAGGGGCTTTGAAGAATGAGAATTTCGGGCCTTTGTCCACGTGTGCGGCCGGGCTGCCTGCGTACTGCGAGTGTTCGGAGTCCAGATGGAGGTGCATTTCGCGGTTGAGCGTGTCGAGCAGTTCCTGTCCGGACTGGCGGAAGTAGAGTTCGGCGAAGTCCAGGGCGTCTCCGTCGGGGATTGCGCCGTTCTCGTCGTGGTGGTAGGCTGTCTCTTCGGAGAGCCGTGCGTCGGGGTCGTTTTTGGAGAACCAGACGTGGAGGGACTGAACGCCCCCGGCGAAGGGGTTGCGGATGATTCCGCAATCCCTGCCGGTGACTTTCATTACCACTTCGCCGGGGTAGAAGCGGCGGAGGACGTGCGCGTAGATGTCAACGCCCCAATGTGTCTTGCGGAGTAGCGCAGTGCGGTCAAAGGTCTTCTCCATAGCGTTCGCGGATGTTGAACATTACGTAGTTGCTGCGGAGGACTCTTTCGATGTCCTGTCGGAGATACCAGATCTTGTGGCCTATCTTGGTGTAGGGGATGGTGCCGTTGGATCTGAGCGTCTGGAGGGTGCGCGGGCTGATGTGGAGTTTGCGCATCACGTCCTGGCCGTCTATCCAGTCTTCGAGGAAGGCGTGTTCGCAGAGGCGGTCTATCTGCCCGGCTGTGAGGTCGTCGAGGCTGATGATTTTGCGCCGGAGGAGTTCTTCCTGGATGAACGGGCATTGGCGGAGGAGTTTTCCGAAATCGTCTTTGGGGTCTGTGGCAATCTTGATGATTACCTCAGAGATGTGCTGCGGCTGTTTCATCTTGCGGTCCTCCTTCTGTTGATGTAGTCGGTCGCCTCCGCCTCGTATTCGGAGTCGGTTTTCTGCCGTCCGTCGTTGAGCCAGGCCTCTATCTCGCTGCGCTTGAAGAAGAGTTTCTTGCCCTTCTTGTAGTGGGGGATGAGACCGTTGCGTACCCAGCCGTAGACGGTGGTGGGTGCGGGATGTTCGGGATGGAATTGCCGGAATTCCGCCATCGTCATCCACGCGGGAGTGTTGTCGGCTGCGGGAGCCGAGGTGGTGGTTTCGAGAAGGGTCTCAAGGCGGTCCACCTTCTCGATGAGATATGCCAGTGCTGCCGGCATATCATTGAAGCTTATGGATTTTGTTTCCATTTTTCAATTGCATTCTGCGTTAAACAATTGAAGCCCTTACAAGCGGCTCGGGCTTCGTTGAACCGCTTGCTGATTGCGAAGATAGAATTAGGTTCGGCGGGGACATCGGACAAAAACGCACTCCGCGCGGAGTGGCTGCGGAGTGCGGAGTGGGCAAAAGAAAAACACGGAAACGCTATGGTGCGAATCCGTGTAATGAAAAATTTTTTAGGTGGCGGAGTGCGGAGGATTATCGCTTCGTTGCATCGAGCGCTTCGGCTATGATTCCGTCGATTTCTTTGAATCTAAGCTTCGGCTTTTTCTCGTCTTTCAGACCTTTTGGGTCGTAATCGGTACCTTGCTCATCAGTAAAACAGTTTACAGCAGCCACCCACTTCGACCCTTCGGCGCAAATGATATCGGTTTTGTATAGTTGTTTGATAAAGTAGGAAAGAAGTGATTTCCCTGCAATCCAGACGACCTTCTTCTTGACTTGCTTTTTTGCAAAGCAAGCTTTGAATTCGTCCAATGTCGTGCCAGCCTTGATAAACATTCCGCGCTCCAGACCAATCCACAAATTGATAAGGAATGTGTCTGAGATTTCTCTGGCCTTATCGGAGAGCCAGTATCCGTTCTTTCCGGCAGGACGGCTGCTTTCGATTTTCCTGGCAGGTTGCATCGGCGGATTGACGGTAACTTCTATGAGCCTGTTTTCTGTTGGTGCCGGTATGCCCAATTTAATCAGGAAGAAGTCTTCGTAACTCCTTTTCTTGGTTTCATCAATTCTTTGTTCAAAACGATACTGAAACTCCAGATAGACCTTGATAAGAGTTTGTAGCAGATAATGATAGATATATGTCGCTTCTTTACGCCTTGAATCTTCTCTGTAGTTGACTCCGGGAACAGTTAAGGATTCCATATCGTATCCTTCACGCACTATGACGCTGTGAATCTCCTGCACCCCGGATTCTGTTGTCCTTCTGAGCTGCATCAGACCATATGCAATCATCGCATCGCTGGCATTGTAATATTTATGGAACAATTCGTTCAGTTCCTTGATTGCAGCAGCGTCTATCAGTTTGATATAGTATTTTAATTTGTAGGAGAACGGAGGAACATTGAACTTTATTTCGTAGTGCGGGATGAAAGTCTCCAGAGGCATTTCAAGCTGGTTGTATTCCGGTCCCCAGTAGTTTTCGCCTCTTGTGTCCGGCAGATTCGGTCTTAGAGTACCATTCAATATCAATTTTGTTACGTCCATAACCTATTCCTCCGTTATCTTGATGGTTTCAGCGGCTTCGCGTTTCTTTTCGTTGACGAGGTCGGCGTAGATCTGAGTGGTGGAGACGTTTTTGTGGGTGAGCATCTTGGAGACGGTGTAGATGTCCATTCCTCCGGCGATGAGCA
>CAVDEO010000067.1:0-13681 GCA_963607915.1 bacterium | reverse complement strand
GTCAGCGAATAAACCGGATTTCTGCAAATCCGTTCAGTCGAGGTAGAACCAGTTGAAATCGACGCGCCCGTCCTTGTGGCTGAGGCGGATTGTGTGCTTTCCTTTCTCGAGATATATGCCCTCAATCCATTTGCACTTCCACTCGGAGGTCTTCTCGAAATCGACGAACTTTTCCTTGCCCCCGTCAACGGAAAATGCCATCACCCCGCCGAGGAGTTCGGAGACATAGCGTGCGCCGAGAGAGTAGGTCCCGGTCTTCTCGACCTCCACCTGATACTCGGCCCACGCGTCCTGCTGATAGCAGAGAATCATCAGTTCGCCGGCGGAATCCGTGCAGGGGCGGACCTTGAAAACATCCTTCCATCCGGTCTGCTCGCCGCTCATGTTGTGGGCAACGTAGTGAGCGGCCGGTATGGGTTCGTGCCTGCCGTACCAGCAGTTTTTGTCAAAGGAGGAGAAGTTCACATAGAGCCGTCCCAAATCCGTCAGTTCCGGGTTCGACACGTCGTTGTTCAGCAGGGAAATCGCGCCCCAGCTGCCGCTGGCACGGTGCATGAACCAGGAATAGCCATCGACATTGCTGTCTGTCTCAAGCATGTTGAGGACATCGGACATGAATGAAATCTGTTCCGTGACACTGTTGGTGATGCTCCCGGTCGCGTGACAGAACTCGGTCATGAACACCGGCTTGCCGTACTTGTCGAACTTGCGTATCATCGCCCGCATCCCGCTCACGTTCGGCATGTAGCAATGAAGCGCAACCGCATCGAAAGCATCGTTCCCGATTCCCTCGCAGGCGATGAACTCGTCAAGCCAGACTTCCGGGTCGTGGTAGCCGGAGAGCGTGCCGTAGTTCAGCGCCGGAGAGACCAGCTTCATCCCGACCTCGCGGGAGAACTCCCTGAGTTCGGGCCAGGTCCTGGCGGCAACGGACGGAACCATATTCGCCTGGTCGGTGAGGTTCGGCTCGTTGTAGCCGAGGATGTACCCGGTCGAAGGGTAGTCGCTCTTGAGACTGGTGATGGCGTCCTCGTTCACTCCGGCATTCCAGACCATCGGGTAGAACACCATGCCGGCGCCGTAGATGTCGGAGGCGTTCGAGGGATAGTTATGGGACCAGTTATAGTCCCAACTGACTCCCGGAGCGAGGAGCTGCGCATCGGATGCTATCTGAAGGTTGCCGCAGATTCCCCTCTTGGCACTGCGCGCCTGCTTCGTCCTGACGCGGAAGACATTGAAGTCCTCCTCGTGCGCCATTGACGGCTCGCTCTGGCAGGAGGCGAGGGCAGGCGCGGCAGTGATGAGGGATAGCAGCAGAATGGTTATTCTGTTCATGCAGTAAAGATATCTGATTTCTTCGAGATGACCGTGCAGTTATTTCTTGTACCAGAAGATGGCATCGACATCGAGAGTGGTCGGATAGCCGTTGTCCCCCTGAGTCCAGTAGAGGACATTGACTCCGGTCCTGGCATTGTAATTCTCTCCTGCCATAAACACGGACATCGGGATTTCTATCTCTTGCCATTCACCGTCTCTCTTGAAACCGTATGTCGCTGTTTCATCGCCGATAAGGACGGAAGCTCCGTCAAGCATTCCAAGTTTGTATTCACCTTCGCAGCTTGCCTTCATGGCAATATGAAGAGTGTAGTCAGAAGTGATGCTGTTGAGAATTTCGCGGCGTTTTGCTGACTCATCCTTTTCCTCTTCTGTCTTGCCTTCACCAAGACGGAAGCTGTAACCGAACCATTCGTCGGCAGTTTTAATCGAGAACCAGCCGTCGACCACTCCGAAGAAGTTAGGGCCTGAAGCTGTGCCGGCCTCTCCCCCGTGCCACCAGTCGAAGAAGAGAGTGCCTTTTGTATTGTCACCATCCAGATAGACCCCGTCTGAAGGCATATGGTACTTTGTCTTGCTCTCAATCGTCTTGCGGGTCGTCTCATCCATGGCGATGATGATGTAGTCCGAACCTTTGAGGCACTCGTACTCCTTGCTCGGCTTCGAGGTCACGAAACTCTTCTTCGTGAATCCGAGAGATGATTCATAGACGACGGCATAGTACTCGGTGTCAGCGGCGAGTCCTTCGAAAGTCTCGTCGGCATTGCCCTTGAGTGTCTTTGCGGTCTCCGGAACGGCATCTTTGTAGGCTGACTCCTCAACGACCCAGAGGCTGTACTCCGCAGCCGCATCGTTCACTTCGACGCTGACCTTGACGGAGTTTTCTGTCACATCGGAAGTCTTGACAATGCAGTCGAAGGCATCGCCGGAGACCTTGTCCTTTTTGCATGAGGAAAGGGAGAGAATTGTCGCCGCACAGAGCAGCAAGCTTGCAATCTTTTTCATAAAGCAGTGTTTTAAAGTGGTTTATAATGATTTTGAAAACATAAGGTTCTTGTCCTGTCGGAAAGAATCAGTTGTATCCCTCGTTCTGGGCCAGACCCGCGAGACGGACTTCCTCCTGCGGAATCGGCATCAGATAATGACAGTCCTTGAATTCGTTCATGTCATCACCGTCAAGCAGTTCGAACTTGCCGGCATCAATCCCGCTGATGAACGGATATTCGGCCTTGAGCGCCTCCCAGTTGGCAATCCTGAACTTCTCGCGGTAGGCGTTCATCGTCTCCTTGGCCGTTCCCCAGCGGCAGAGGTCGAACCAGCGGTGCCCCTCCATCGCAAGCTCAACACGGCGCTCGTGTCTCAGAGCCTCGCGGGTCGCCTCGACTTCAGGAAGTGAAGCACTCGCACGGTGGCGGATGTCATTGAT
Organism: bacterium; assembly: GCA_963607915.1. Lineage (GTDB taxonomy): Bacteria > Bacteroidota > Bacteroidia > Bacteroidales > UBA932 > Cryptobacteroides. The sequence goes on along the minus strand of CAVDEO010000067.1, from coordinate 10,920 downwards.
GTATTTCTTCGCCAGGTCAAGTTCCGTCCCGCTTTCAATCGCGGCCTCGGCATACATCAGGAGCACGTCGGCATAGCGGATTTCCTTCCAGTTCAGTCCGGCGCGGGACGGATGCCCGAGCTCGGGAAAATCGTAGCGCAGCCCCTTTGCCGCCGCCTCGGCTGACGCGGGATACTGTTCCTGCTGGTACTTCCTGTTGTAGAAATAGTTGGCATAATGGGCCTCGGCTGTCTCGTTCTCGACCTCGGACGGCAGCTGTTCAAGAATCGTCCAGCCGCGGCGCGGGTCGCCCGCCTCATATTCGGCATAAAGATCCCAAGTCGGGCGGTCATAGCCCCATCCGGACACTCCCCCGACCTTGGACGAGCGCGGACGCATCATGATTGTGGTGAAAGTCCCCCTCGTGAATCCGAATCCGCCGTAGTCCGAGTACATGTCCTCGACATAGTTTATTTCAAAGACAGACTCGATGTTCCATTCATTTTCCGGCAGGAACTGGGAGAAATAGTCCGCAGCGAGTTCATATTTCCCGGAACCGATGATTGATTTCCCCCATTTGAGGACTTCGCCGTAATTCTTCCTGTAAAGATTGACCTTCATCAGAAGAGCGTCCGCAGCGCCTTTTGTGGCGCGTCCGAGCTCCGAAGCCTCATAGCCGTCACGAAGCGGAAGCACGGCCTCGGCAGCCTCAAGGTCGGAAATCACGAGTTCGTAAATCCTGTCCGCGCTCTCGCGCTGCTTCTTCCAGTCACGGGAGTCAAGAATAGGCTCGGTCGTGTAGGGAACGCCGCCGAAAAGACGCACGAGACGGAAATAGTAGAAAGCCCTCAGGAACTGAGCCTCGGCAATGAAGCGGCTGCGGTCAGCCTTGGTCATGTCCTCGGGAAGTGTCATCTCGCGGATGGAGGCGATTGCCTGGTTGCAGCGGGCTATGCCGATAAACTGGGCGTTGTAGAAAGTCTCAAGAAGTCCGTTGCTCGGAACAACCTGAAACTTGCAGATGTCGAAGGCGGCGGGCATGTCCTTGAGGTATTCTCCGCCCTTGATTGCATCGTCTGAGGCGATGTCCCCGATGAGCCACTCGTTGCAGTAGGTTCCGCCGAGATTCCAGGTCATCGGGACATAGCATCCGTTCACAGCCTGCTCGGCCGCGCTCCTGGTGATGAAGAAATCGCTGAGCTTCGATTCGTTCGGCTGTTCCTCCTTAAGCCACTTGTTGCAGGAAGTCAGGCAGAGGACGGAAGCCAGCACATATTTCATATATCTGAATTTCATATCTCTGACGGTTTAGAAGTTGAGTGAAGTTCCGAAAAGAATCGTGCGCGACTGCGGGTAGTTGCCCCAATCCACTCCGCCGCTGACCTCCGGGTCGTAGCCGCTGTACTTCGTGAATGTCAGCAGGTTGTTGGCGGAGACATAGAAACGCCACGATGAGACGTGGAACTTCTGCGTCAGGCGGTTCGGAATCGTATAGCCGAGCTGGATGTTCTTAAGACGGAGATATGAACCGTCCTCGACGAAACGGGAGTTGGAGTCATAGTTTCTCGAAGAACCTGAAGGGTTCGGGATTATGCCGTCGGTCGATGTCGGGGTCCACACATTGCGCATCGCGGTGCTCAGCGTGGCCTGCCGTCCGTCGCCTTCCGTCTGGCGGCGGAGGGCATTGTAAATCTTGCTGCCATAGACTCCCTGGAGGAACATCGAAAAGTCGAAGCCCTTCCAGTTCATCGAGACATTGAGTCCGTAGGAGAGCCACGGGAACGGATTGCCTATGTTCACCATATCGTCGGTGTCGATGACTCCGTCGCCGTTCTGATCCCTGTACCGCGCGTCCCCGGCATGTTCTGTGATGTTCGTCGCCGCGAACTGATGTTCCTTCACCTCATCGTCGGACTGATATATCCCCTCATATTCCCATCCCCAGAGACAGAAGAGCGGAAGTCCCTCGTCGCACATCGTGTAGCCGCCCTGGATTCTCTCGCCGCCGTTGAGATGAGTGAGGCGGTTCTTGACGAAGGAGAGGTTGCCGTTGATGTCGTAGCGGAAATCGCCGACGGCATTGGCGTGACCGAGCGTAATCTCGATGCCCTTGTTGCTCACAGTGCCGACATTCATGGTGCTGGAGTAGAGGTTGCCGACGGTTGCGGGAGCCTTGACGCTCAGGAGCATGTCGTAGGTGTTGCGGACATAGGCGTCGATGTTTCCATAGAGTTTGCTGTTCCAGAAGCCGAAATCGACTCCGAGATTTATCTGTTCGGTGTATTCCCACTTGCCGCCGCTGTTCACATAGGTCGTGACCGCCGCACCCGGGACATAGGCCGTGGACCAGTCGCCGGTGGTGTCACCGAAAGGGTAGCTGACGAAGGTCAGGCCCTGCATTATGGACTGGGTGAACGCGCCGTCACTGATTTTGTCGTTTCCTATCTGCCCCCAGCTCAGGCGCAGCTTGAGGTTGTCGACAACGTCCTTGGTGTTCTCCATGAAGTGCTCCTGTGAAACCCTCCACGCAAGCGCGACAGACGGGAAGTAGCCCCAGGTGTTATTCGGGAACTTGGACGAGCCGTCTGCACGGAAGTTGGCGGTGAGGAGGTAGCGGTTGTCGTAGCCGTAGAAGAAGCGTCCGAGGAAGGAGAGCCTGCGGGTTCTCGCCACGCTGTCACTGGCATTCTTGTCCTCTGTGGTGTTGGAGACATACCAGCGGTTGGGGTCGGTCACGAGCAGGGTCGAGCCGCTTCCCGAGAGGGAGTAGTAGTTGTACTCTTCGGTCGTCTGCCCGACCATTACGGAAATGTCGTGTCTGCCGCCGAAGTTTTTCGTAAAGGTGAGGGTGTTCTCGTAGAACATCTCCGTGCTGCGTCCGAGGTCGGCGGAGACGGAATTCTTGGCATTGGTGTCGTAGTCGGAGAAGTGGTATTTCTCGCGGTAGCTGCGGTTCTGCCAGCTGTAGCGGTTCATGCTGACGCCGGACTTGAAGGTGAGCCACTCCCACGGCTTGATTTCGAGGTAGCCGTTCGCGAGGAGACGCTCGTCGGAGTTGGATGGATGCGAGGTCTCAAGCTGGGTGAACGGGTTATATACGTTGGTGTAGTTCGTAGAGGCGGCAATCTTCCCGCTGATGTCCCCTCCGGATTTGGAAAGCGTCCCGGCAGGATAGTGTGTCGGATCCCACGGAGCCATGGATATGGCCTGAAAGAGCACTCCGTTGTACTGGGCGTTGTTGCCGAGGGCGCGGGACTTCGAACTTATGTAGGAGAGGTTCGTGCCGAGTTTCAGCCACTTCGTGATTTCGTAGGACGCGTTAGTCCTGAGGGTGAGACGGTTGTAGAACGACTCCTTTATGGTTCCGTCCTGCGCGAAATAGCCCGCCGAGAGGGAATACTTTATCTTGTCCGTTCCGCCGTCCACGCTGATGTGATAGTTCTGTATGGCGGCATTCTTGTGCTGGACCTCTGACTGCCAGTCGGTTTCCTGCGTCTCGTAGCTGAAGGTCTCCGGAGTGGCGTAGTAGTCCCGTCCGAGGCGGTAGGTTCTGAGCCAGTCCGTGAATCCGCGCTTGAGTTCCTTGCGCTCCGCGTCGGAATTCCCGATTTTCACCATTGTCTCGACATATTCGTCCCTCTTCATCAGGTCGAGCGTGCGCCAGATGTTCTGAACGCCGCCGTAGCAGTCGAAGGAGACCTTGACCTTGCCTTCCGAACCGCTCTTCGTGGTGATGATTATGACTCCGTTGGCTCCGCGTGAACCGTAAATCGCAGCCGAAGACGCATCTTTGAGGATTTCCATCGAAGCCACATCCGCAGAGTTGAGGAAGGAGATGTCCTCGGTGATGACTCCGTCGACGACATATATCGGAGATGAGTTGTTCACCGTGCCTATTCCCCTGATGCGCACCTGCGCGGCCTGCCCAGGCTGCCCGGACTGGGCATTGACGGTCACACCCGCGACGCGTCCCTGCATTGCCTGGTCGACGGATGCGACCGGGGCGATTTTCAGGTCTTCGGCAGTGACGGAAGAGACCGCTCCCGTCACGTCGCTCCTCTTGGTGGTTCCGTAACCTATCGCCACGACGGCGTCAAGCGAGATTGCATCGGTTTCGAGGGCGACGTTCTGCACGCCGCCTTCGGTGACCTTTACAGTCTTTGAGATGTAGCCGAGGCAGGAATATTCGAGAGTCGTGCCCGGAGCCACCCTGATTTCATAGGCTCCGTCCACATCCGTCATCTCGGCGAGATTCGCTCCCTTCGCGACGACTGCGGCATAGTCAATCGGCAGTTTTGTGGTGGCGTCCGTGACAATGCCCCTGATTGTTACGCTCTGGGCGCAGGCATTATGGTTCTGCCCCCCCCAGCAACTGATTATCAGCGACATAAGACTGACAAGCAATGCGTATCTTTTCATTTTACCTTGTTTTAGTGTCTCTAATGTTGAGGCAAATATAGCACATTACGCCGGCTACGCATTCTGGAAATAGACGATGGTTGAGAGGACATTGCCGTCTCCGTCCTTTGTCTGAATCTTGAATGTACGGCGTTTTCCTGTCGAATTCTGCTTGAGGACTATGCGGACATATATCGCCGCGCCCCCGTCATTCCAAATCTGGAGCTCCACGAATTCCTTCATCTCTTCAACAGTGGTGAGCGGATCCGTGCCCGGCACCTGGACATCATCGCTTTCAAGTTCGACGAAAGAGAAGGCGTAGTTGAGCATCTCCTGACCAAGGTCACTGGTACTGAGATTCTTAAGGGCGTCGCCCGCAGGATATGATGTCCCGTCGATTGTCACACTCTCGAAACGGTACCAGTCACCGATCGCTCCTGCGCCCGGACCGAAGCCTGTACCCTTGGATTTGTCCGTGGCGTTATTGTACAAGTTGTACGAATATGTATGTGAGTCCGTGTCTCCGTCTTCAGCGTCAGGATTTGCAGACTGAGTGAAGGTGAGGGTCGCGCTGCTGTCCTCCGTCTTCACGCTGAGAGTGTAGGTCTTCGGGGAAGCCGTCGTGTTTTCAGGGAAAGTTATGCTCACTGTACCCTCCTTGCATTCTGCGGAGGCACTGCCGCAGGAGATTTTTATGTTTGAAAGGTAAGCGTCCACATCTGAGCCGGTTTTCTGCTCCCCGTCGACGGTGAGGGAGAGCGTCGCGGCGGACTCGACAGTTTCGCCGCCATAAACGATTTCAGCCTCATGTGTCAGGACGAGGGTCGGAATGATGGTCGGAAGGCCTGTGCCGGCATCCTGATGGACTTTGATACAGTTCTTGGACCTTATCCCCTTGTACTCCATATAAACTTGCGCGGCACGCGCGGAAGCGGTCTTGTTCTTCTCAATCTTGATTCCCAGATTGTAGTTGTTTGTATTTTCCCAGAAGGCGCTGATCCACGAGAGGTCATCTCCTTCATCTCCGACAACGACAAGAACGCAGTCATCCGCATTCATCGTGACCGTCTCCGAGCCGTGGGTTGCGGTCGTGGATCCGAGATAAAGCGTGTGAGCGTCGGCGTTGACATTCTGATCCGCATTGACCCCCGGGGTGAAGGTCACGTCATTCTCGGTGGAGACGAATGTTCCCTTGTCCAGATTCAGGGCGATGTTGTGGATTGTTCCGGCCTTGAACTCCACGGCGGAGGACGGGGTGAAGACATATGCCCCAGTCTCTGTCGTCACCGTGTAGGTCGTGGATGTGGAAGCGGCGGGGATAAGCCCCAGATAAATGCCTTCAGTGGCGTCCTTTGAAGTGATGCCGTTCAAATCGAAGGCCTCGCCCAAAGTCACGGTCGCGGTCTTGGAAACTTCGCCGCCGTTGAATTCATAGTTCCCCTCGTTCGACCAGTTCACGATAGCGACCCTCGACCCCGCGATGTCCTTGTCTGAAGTGACGGAAACAGACTTCACCTTGTCGGATTTCCCTTCTTTGGAATAGACAAGAAAACGGGCGAGAGAGGAGATCATCCTCATCGAGGCGGAGTAATCGGAAACCGAAGCGCTCAGTTCAATGGGAGCGGAGCCGACAAGAAGAACCTTGCCGTCAGCGCTTTCCATCGCGCCTGCAGCCGTCTGGGTCTGGGCGGACGCAATATTGAAATAGATTGTTGAACATGCGCCGTTCACTCCGGCGCCCGCTTTCGGATATGTCGCGAGGAATCTGGCCGCATCGGAGCTCACTTCACCGGTAAATGTCGCGGTGCCGTCATCGGCAATCTCAAGAGAGGTGGACGCATTGTTGCCGCCCTTGTCGTCGACAAGCCCGAATTTTTCCGCATCGCTCTCATCCCACTGAAGCCCTGCTCCGTCCGCCCAGTTCGCTTTGGAAAGGGCTGACGCGGCTGCATCGCCCTCCATCTCCAGACTTGCGGTGATTGTAATAGTCCGTGCCGCATCTTTTGAGACAGGTTCATCCACTATGTTTGAGCATCCTGTCGCAGTGACTGCCGACGCAATAAGAACGGCAGCCCAAAGTTTCATCGTTTTTTTCATGGCGAAATCCTCCTATTCAAATTCTCCGTTATAATCACTGCCAATCGTGAAATCGGCGGAAGAATTTCCGGCGTCATTCCATTTCCCGGAAAGACCGGAAGACGCGAATCCGTTTTCCGCGCCAAGGTTCAGCACCTTGAGCTCCGGGGAGAAGTATGCGCCCCCTCCATTGTACAAGTTAGTGGTTTTCATAATTTCAGTCATATTATCATGGGTTTAGTTTTTCGCAAATACAGCCCGCGACATCGCGTGCCGTCATTTCTTCTGATAAACTCTCACATAGTCCACATACATCGATGCGCTGTCGCCTTCTTTCGGAAGCGCCGTGATGCCTAAAGGGTTGAGAATGCCTGTGAAATAGCCTCCCACGGCCAGATTCAGAACTATGAAGAAGTCGTGATGGAAATAGTATCCCACGCCCCAGTCATCGGTTTTGTCAACGATGGCCATGGAAAAATAGGGTTCAGACTCCGGGTGCAAGTCGCGGTCAAGATACATTTTTATGCTCTGTGAATCCCACAGGAGGGAGAAAAGGTGGTACTCGCCGTCCTGAATCGGATAGGAGCTGGTGCTGTGCCGCGCATAGTTGGGATAGGCGGTACCTCTGTAGTAGCCCCAGTGGCAGGCGCCGTTGAAATAGCGGTCCTGCGTACCGTCTGCGATTCCCGACGCATTGCCGCATTCCATTATGTCAATCTCGCCGCAGCGCGGCCATGAGTTCGTCTGCCAGTCGGCGCCGAGCATCCAGAATGCTGGCCATAGTCCGTCCGCAGTTTCGGGGAGACGTATGCGCGCCTCCACACGGCCGTAGGTGAACTCGAAATGTCCCGATGTGTTGAGCCGGCCGGAAACGAATGATTTTCCGTTGCAGGATTCCCTTCTCGCCGTGATTACAAGAGCGGAGTTGCCCTTTGCCGGATCCTTGCCGAGAGATATGCCGCTTTCGTCGTAGTACTGGAGTTCCGCATTCCCGCCGCCGTTGCCGTTGACCTCTATCTGCCATTTTCCGGCATCGAGCGAAGACCCGTCAAATTCATCGCTCCAGACGAGGGTGTAGCCGTCAGCATCCGGTGTAGGTGTCTCATCCCCGTCCGGTGTCGGGATTTCCTCCTCCCCGGAAGGAGTGTCTTCATCCCCTGTAATTTCAGTGGAGGGCTGTTCGATGGAAGAAGTGCATCCGCAGCCGGCAATGACAAGAATCGAGACGACGGGGATGACCGTCGTGAAGCGGAGAGCGGTTGGGAAGAAAGAGAACTTTCGCATATTCAGTGTTATCAAATCAGTGGTGACATTGTCCCCTGCATTCAGAATCCGGTGTCCGAAACTTCGGGAACTGCCACAAAAGTATTGATAAAATTCCCGACAATGCATAACTTTGCTCTCACAAAAACTCAACAAGGGAAAAATTCTTATTCATAGAACAGTTTCACAAAACCCTGTAAAGCAATGCCATATTGCCTCAGAGATACCACAACAAAGAAAATCTCCGACAATGACCAAACTCAACAAGACCGCCGTTTCAATTCTGATTGTCTTCGCCCATCTGATGAGCGTTTTTCCGCTCGGAGCCTATAACCCGGCCGTACGATACTTCAGCAGGGACAGCTACCGCGCCGCCACCCAGAATTGGGCGGGAGAATGCAACGAAGAAGGGATAGCCTTTTTTGCGAACAATAACGGAGTACTCATCTTCGACTCCGCGGAGTGGACGACCGTCACCAACCGCAACCGCACGAACATACGCTCCCTCTATCTTGACAGGGAGGAAAACGCCCTTTACGCCGGAGCGACGAACGAACTCGGCAAGATTTCCCTGAACGGCGGACAAGTCCACTATATGTCCGTTCTGGACAGTCTCGGAGTGACGGCTTCGGAAATATGGAACATCGGAAGGGTCGGGAAGAATCTTTTCTTTCAGGACGACAGACACATATATATTCTTGAAAAGCGGACAACCGACGACGGCGGAAAGGGGTTCAGCGTCAGAACCTATTCTTTCGAGGAACGGATATTCTGCTCCGCCGTCATAGGAGAAAGCCTGCTCATCTATGTCCACGGCACGGGATGTCTGAGGTTGAAGGACGGGGCGTTCGAGACCATCAGCGGAACTGAATCCATCAGGGATTTCAGGGTGTGCTCCATCATTGAGTCACGACAGGATGGCGGAGGACTCATCTTCGTAACCAGACAGAACGGGCTGTTTCGTCTGAAAGACGGAGTCCTCACCGTAGAGAATCTTCCTTTTTCCGAGGCGCTCTGCAACAGCATAGTTTACACGGCAGCCGCGGACAGCTCGACAATAGCCTTCGGAACGGTCACAAACGGAGTTTATATCCTCAACAGAAAAAACGGTGAATGGTTTAATGTCAACACGGACGCCGGACTCGGGAACAACACCGTGCTGGGACTCCGCTTCGACAACACCGGAAACATCTGGGCATGTCTCGACAACGGCATCGCCTACATAAACCTCAGTTCCGCCGAGATGGAGCTTTTCGGGAAGAACGAGATTTACGGCACCGGATACGCCTCGGCGCTGTGGGAAGACAGACTCTACCTCGGCACAAACCAGGGCCTGTTTTCCGCCCCATATCCTCTGCGTGCAGACGTGCAATACCGCAGGGTCACGGACAAGCTGAGCCAGGTCTGGAATCTGTGCGAATATGACGGTTCGCTGTTCTGCTGCCACGATGGCGGGGTATTCATCATGTATGAGGACGGGGACACGGATGACATCCGCCTCGGGGGCGCATGGAAGCTGGAATCACCGGCAGGAAGGCCGGAACTGCTCGTGGGCAGCGGTTATGACCGTTTCTTCGTGTTGAAGAAATCCGCAGGGCGGTGGCGTCTTTCCCATTTCATAAAAGACACGGGCATCTCCAGCAAGGCATTCTGTTTTGACGAAAAGGGACGGATGTGGCTTTCTCACTGGATAAAAGGTCTTTCCCGGCTCTCTTTTGACAAGGACTACACCACGATTCTCTCCAACGAGCATTTCGGCACGGGCCAGGGCTTCCCCACCGCCTCCAACAACATCCCAAACAAACTGGACGGCACAATAGTCTTCTCCACCGAAGGCGGGTTCTATTCCTACGACGAGAGCATCCAGAAGGCCGTTCCGGTGGACAGTCTGAACTCCCGTTTCTCTTTCACCCCGATTGTCACCACTGTTCTCCGCCTTCCCGACGGGGACGATTTCTACTCTTCGGGCTCTCTCCAGGCCCTCGGATACGAGAACGAGGAAGGAGTATTCGAGATTGATTCACTGTCGTTGAAATACCTCGTCGGCAAACGCCCTCTGGGATTTGAAAGCACACTCTACCTCGATGAAGACAAACTCCTTCTGAACACCGAGAACGGGTTCTCGCTCATCAGCACGGATTTGATAAAAAACCGGGAAAGCAAGGACATCCCACTGATAATAAGGGCAGTGACAAGCATGAACGGAGCGGAGGAGCATGTCATCATGCAGAATTATTCCGCAGCGCCCCTTCCCGAAATCACACTGTCCCCCGAGCAGACCACGCTCCGGTTCTCTTTCAGAATGGTGGAGCAGAGGATGAGCGATGCGGTGACCTACAGCTGTCTTCTCGAAGGCTATGATTCCGACTGGTCGCGACAGGGCTTCAGCAGCACAAAGGAATATACCCGTCTCCCCTGGGGGAACTACATTTTCAAGGTTCGCGCCTACAATGTCATCACCGGACAGACCGTCCAGACTCAGATGGACTTCCGCATCAGACGGCCGTGGTATCTGTCCCGGTGGGCGGCTGCAGGCTATATGATTCTGCTGGGGCTGCTGGTTTTCGCCGCCGAGATAACCGCCCGCCGGCTCTACCGCCGCCGGCTCGCGGAAGTCACGGCGAAGAAAGAGAAGGAGCTGGAGGAGAAAAGGATGAAGGAAGGTCTTCTCACAAAAGCCAATGAGCTGGCGACTTCCACGATGAATCTTCTCCGGAAGAACGAGGAGCTCATTGACATTCAGGAAGGACTCGGCAAAGTGGAAAGCATGGTCAGAAGCGGGGAGAAGCCCGAAAGGATACTCGTTCAGATTTCCGGAATCAGGGACGGAATTGACAGCAACATCCGTCATGATGAAGATTGGAAGCGGTTCGAGAAGAATTTCGACATTGTCTATGACGAGTACCTGACGCGGCTCGGAAACACCTTCCCGGAGCTTACCCTCGGAGACAAGAAACTCTGCGCATATCTCAAGATGGGACTTTCCAGCAAGGAAATCGCCCCTCTCATGAATCTGACATTCCGCAGCGTGGAGATGACACGTTATCGTCTGAGGAAGAAACTCTGTCTTTCACGCAGCCAGAACCTGATAGATTTCCTGCAGAAGTTCTGACCAAAAAGACAAACAAAGATTATCAAGTTATTTTTTAAGGATTACTAAGTAAGCGTTAAAAAATAAATTGGTGGAGATTTGTGAAGGATTTT
>CAVDEO010000066.1:7614-14195 GCA_963607915.1 bacterium | reverse complement strand
GTATTGTGTCATCTGCTTGGTATTGGGAAAAAATGTCTGAAGGATCATTGTCTCGATAAGGTTCAACTACTTTACCTGGTATACAAACCTGACGACCAGTTGTTATCTTTCATTAATTCTGAACAGACAAGAATATCTATCCTTGACGCTTGGACGAAGGAGAGGGACGAAGCAGAGAGCATAGATTACGGTGCTATTTATAAAAGCATTCTCATGTTCTTGCGAAATCATCAACACTTCGGAACGGATATATCAGAAGATGACGTATTGAAGATGTCTGAATTATTTTCGTTCTTTTTCTGCGACCAGAAAGATTTCTTATCGTTCATCCAATAGCCGTCAACTACAATTGATTACCCTTTAGGATGACTGAACATCCGGCTTTATTACTTCGATTCCGTGTTCAGAGCAGTCGGCTCTGAAAACCGATTTGCCGGATTCGTCATTTTTTCGTAAGTTTGCGCGTTTTTCGCAACTTGGGCGGGATAGGCGTCATTTTGCGTGGAGACGCGGGGCATTTCAAAACATATTCTTATGGCACAGACGAATCCTACGGTTAACGAATACAACGACGACAGCATCAGAACCCTTGAGGACGTGGTGCATATCCGGAAAAGGCCGGGAATGTACATCGGACGGCTCGGGGACGGCAGCAACCAGGGGGACGGGATATATGTCCTGCTGAAGGAGGTCGTGGACAACTGCATCGACGAGTATGCGATGGGATTCGGAAAGAATGTGAAAATTGACATCGAAGATGAGGGGAAAGTGACAGTAAGGGACTTCGGACGCGGAATTCCGCTCGGGAAACTGACGCTCGCGGTGAGCAAGCTGAACACGGGCGCGAAATAGAGTGGGAACCAAGGCCGTGAACGCGCTGTCGTCATATTTCCACATCGAATCCTACCGCGACGGAAGGATGGCGAGCGCCACATTCGAACGGGGACGGATTAAGGAGGAGGTCACTGACAGGGACAATGCGGGGACGAAGGAGAAGAACGGAACGCTTGTGAGCTTCGTGCCGGATGTGGACATGTTCGGGAACTTCCGCTTCAATATGGAGTTCGTCGAGAAGATGGTCAAGAACTACTGCTACCTCAACAAGGGGCTGACCATCACGCTGAACGGGACACCGTACATCTCCAAGAACGGACTTCTCGACATCGTGAACGACAATCTTTCCGAAGAGCCGCTCTACCCGCCGATCCATCTCGAAGGGCAGGACATCGAAATCGTGCTCACCCACGGCAACGCCTACGGGGAGAACATCGCGTCGTTCGTGAACGGGCAGAACACCCGCGACGGGGGAACGCATCTGGCGGCGTTCAGGGAAGCCATCGCAAAGACTCTCAAGGAGTTCTACAAGAAGGACTACGCTCCGGAGGACATCAGGCAGGGAGTCATAGGAGCAGTCAGCATCCGCATTCAGGAGCCGAATTTCGAAGGGCAGACCAAGACGAAGCTCGGCTCGACCTACACCTACGAGCAGGAGGTTCTGGACGAAAACGGCAATCCGGTCAAGGAGGCCAACGGAGCGAACAGAATCGAGAGGGGTCCCACAATCAGGGCTTTCATCAACGATTTCATAAAGACGAATCTCGACAACTATCTCCATATACACAAGGACATAGTACCGGTGATTCAGGCTAAAATCGTCGCATCGGAGACCGAACGCAAGGAGATTTCGGGGATTCAGAAGAAGACCCGCGAACGCAACAAGCGGACGAATGTCTATAACCGCAAGCTGCGCGACTGCAAGCTGCATCTGGGAGACAAGATCACCGAGCAGAACAAGGAACAGATTGACCTCACGAGCATATTCATCACCGAGGGTGACTCCGCGAGCGGTACAATCACCAAGGCACGCGACGCGCAGACGCAGGCGGTGTTCAGCCTCCGCGGAAAGCCGATCAACTGCTACAAGGAGAGCCGCAAGAAGGTGGCGGAGAACGAGGAGCTGAACCTGCTGCTGAACGCTCTCGGAGTGGAGGACGACGTGGCGAACCTGCGCTACAACAGGATTGTGGTGGCGACCGATGCCGATGACGACGGAATGCACATCCGTATGCTCGTGCTCACCTTCTTTATGAAGTATTATCCGGAACTCATCCGCACCGGGCACGTATATATCCTCCAGACTCCCCTTTTCCGCGTCCGCAACAAGAAGGAGTCGGTTTACTGCTACGATGCGGCGGAGAAGGAGAAGGCGATACGCAAGATCAAGACGGGCGTGGAGATTACGCGGTTCAAGGGTCTGGGAGAGATTTCGTCGGACGAGTTCAAGGATTTCATCGGCGAAGGGATGAGGCTCGACCCGGTGACGCTGAGCGACGAGGAGTCGATTTCGGAGATTATGGAATTCTATATGGGCGACAACACCCTTGAACGGCAGAATTTCATACGCGGAAACCTGCGCAGTGAGGAAGAACTTGAGGATGTAAATATATAGAAAAATATGTGGAGAAAGTTCTGCGCCTTCATGCTGAAGGCTTTGGGTTGGACGGCCGTCGAGCCGCCGGTGCCGGAAGATAAATGCGTCATTCTCGGAGTGCCGCACACTACGATATGGGATTTTGCGATTTCCTATCTCTATTACACCTCAGTCGGCGGCAAGGCCTACTGTATGGTGAAGAAAGAGTTCTTCTGGGGACCGCTCGGGTGGATTATGAAAGGACTCGGCGCAGTTCCCGTTGACCGGACGAACGGCGCATCGGTCGTGCTCAGCATCGTACACGAAATGAACAAGCGCAAGGTGATGCACCTCGCGCTCGCCCCGGAAGGCACGAGGAAACCGGTGAAACGCTGGAAGACAGGCTTCCACAAGATTGCGAAAGAGGTTGGCTGCCCGGTCTATCTCGGCTATTTCGACTGGGGGACCAAGCGCATAGGCCGCGGACAGAAGTTCGAGCTGACCGATGATGCGAAGGCCGATATGGAGCGCATCCAGCAGATTTACGAGCAGATGCACCTCACCGCCCGCCACCCTGAGAACTACGTCACTCACTGAGCGTGGAACTCAGGCACCGCTGTATCTCCGACACGGTACTCTCATTTTTATAAAAACTTAAGACTCCGGTACTTTTCATTCAGTTCACCGGAAATCATATGTCAACATCGCATTCACGGTAGCGGTAGCCCCTGCGCCACATTCCACGCCTACATCAGGCATCAATCAGCCCCTGACGGCCGAGCCACAGAAGGAAGAACTTGTCATAGACGGAGTATGCGCCAAGTTCGTCGGTAATGAAGTCCTTGTCGAGGAGAGCCTTGACAGCGGAGGAGACGCTGCTCGGAGAAACAAGCCCGTACTTTCTGATAAAACTGCTCCCGGTCACTTCTCTGGCGTTTTTCTCCGACGCTATCGCAAGGAACACGTCCCGCTGCTTCACAGGCATCTGATAGAGAAGCGATTCGTATGTATCCGAAGAAAGTCTCACGATGAAATCCACCGCTTCCTCAATCATATCCACGCTGCATCTTCCACCCTTTTCAGTTCTGGAAAAAAGGACATTGAGGGTTCTGTGCATATAACTTGTCACGGCATCGAACCTGTCATAAAGCGCCGCTACGACCTCCGGATCAATCTCCCGCCCGCGTTCCGCGAACTTCTCCACGGCGAAATCGGTATATTTCTGAAGATCCAAAGGCTTGAGATTCATTATCATCACACTTTGGTAGAACGGTCTTGAGGGAGAGGTGAAGATGCCGTTCATCAGATGCCGCTGACTTCCGGAAAATATGAAATGTGCATTCGTCGTCCGCTGGACATATGTCCGAATCGTCGCTTCAACCGTAGTGTCGTCATATTTCGTGATTTGCTGAAATTCATCGATGGCGACGATGCACGGACGGTCGGCAGACTGAAGATAGGAGAATATCTCGTCGAGAGTCGCCGCCGGATTTCTGATTTCCCCGAGTCCGATGCTCCACGACGGAAGGCCGTTCATATCGAACGATATTTCCGGACGGACCGAGCCCAATGCTCTCACGAATTTCTCCCACGCAGCCTTCCCCTTGGGTTTCAACGTGTCAAGAACGGCTTTTCCCAGAAGATTGACAAAATCGCTCAGAGACTTCGTCGCATATACATCCACAAGAAAGCAATGGAAGGAATCCCTGAACTCGTCGCAGTCGAACACGTGGCTGATGAGTTCAGTCTTTCCGAGCCGACGTGGAGAAATGAGGGCGACATTGTGCTCATTGGAAAGCAATGCCCTCAAGTCTTCGGTTTCCTGAACCCTGTCGCAGAAATATTCGTCTCCCGCATATCCGGAAGTGACAAAAGGATTTTTCATAAACTTCGTGTTTCCGCAAAGATAAGCAGAATGTTTTACATTACCATTTTATCGTAACGACTTTTTCGTAACGACAAAATGATAATCGCGTAAATCAAGTGCGGCCGAAGTCCGTTTACAGGTCCTGAAGGCTGCGGCGGTAGTCGGAGAGGGACATTCCGGTTTGGCGGCGGAAGAAGCGGCCGAGGTAGGACTGGTCGGGAAAATTGAGGCGGTCGGCGATTTCCTGACAGGGCATCCCGGAAAAGGTCAGAAGAATCTTGATTTCCTGAACAAGCACATAATCAATGAGTTCCTTCGGGGAGTCCCCGGAGACGGAGTCAGTGATGCCGGCGAGGTAGCGCGGAGTGATGCAGAGCTGCCCGGCATACCACGCCACATCGCGGTGACGGCGGCATTCTGCGTTCACGAGATTCATGAAACGCCCGTAAATCTCCTCACGGCGCGAACTCGTTCCGGACTGTTGCCCGCCGGCGTGGCGCTGCACCTTGTCATAGACATCGAGGCTGAAGGCGCGCAGGAGGTTCATCGCTATGAGGTTACGGTAGTTGTTGCGGGGGTCTGACTGGATGTCGCTCAGAATGGTGAAATAGGCGAGAACCTTGTCCTCACCGCCGCTGAGGTTGCGGTAAATCGGGTTGTCATAGACACGGCTGAAGAATATGGAGTCGAAGCGCATGAACGCCTGATTGGAAATCTCCCGTGAAAAAATGAACATCCGCACGGTGAAATCCGGGCTTGAACGCCTTATGAAAAAAACTATGTCGTAGAGCAGCAGAGCCTCGCTTCCCGGCACGATTTCACAGTCTTTCGTGTCTATGTTGAACACCGCCGTACCCTTTGTGCAGAGGGCTATCATCGTGCAGTTCAGCCGGATGGGTTCCGATGTCAGTTCATCGGCTGTCAATTCGCGCACCCTGAAGCCGTCACCTCCATTGAGCGAGTCCTCGATGTATTCTTTCAGTTTCTTCATATTTCTTTCAGCTTCTTCATATTCTCCGACTGTAGGTTCTGAACCCCATATCCCTGTCCGATATCATCCGATATCAGAAGAACCGTTCCCGCAAAGATAAGAATTCAGTTCCGATTATGAACAATTCCCGCGAAATTTTGAAATCCGCGAAGGCCGTTTTTCGCCGTACCTTTGCACCCGCTTTCCGGGATTCGAGGCTGCGAAGCCTGTTCCGGTCAAAGAGAAAACGGAGCACGCTTCCCCTGGGTGATAATGAAGCGGGGCGGTCCTGGGAGGGAGGCCAAAGAGATAAATTTATATAAAATAGACAAGATGAAAGAGCGTAGTGTAATTATTATGGCGGCATTGGGCTGCCTTTTGTCTGTTGCGGGATGCGGAAACGGCGGCTCAAGCAACGGGGCGCGGGAGAACGGATTCCCGACCATCAAGGTGACGAAAAGTGACGTGGTTCTTTCCGAACATTATCCGGCGACGATTCAGGGACGGCAGGACATCGAAATCCGTCCGCAGGTTTCGGGAACAATCTCGAAGGTCAATGTGCACGAGGGGCAGAAAGTCCGCAAGGGTCAGTCGCTGTTCATCATAGACCAGGTGCCGTTCAAGGCGGCTCTCCAGATGGCTCAGGCCAATGTGGAGTCGGCAAATGCCGGGGTGGCGACAGCGCAGCTCCTCTACGACAGCCGTCAGGAGCTTTTCAACAAAAAAGTCATTTCCGAATTTGACCTGCTCACGGCGAAAAACCAGCTTCTCACTGCGAAAGCGGGGCTTGCCCAGGCCGAAGCCCAGCTCGTGACTGCGGAGAACAACATGACATACACGCAGGTTCTCAGCCCGGCGGACGGAGTCATCGGAACGCTTCCGTTCAGGGAGGGCGCGCTCGTATCACCGAGCACCGCGACTCCGCTCACCACGGTTTCCGACAACTCTCAGATGTATGTATATTACTCTCTGTCAGAGACGAAGCTTCTTGAACTCACGGCCGAGCACGGCAGTATGGACGAGGTCATCGCCGGGCTTCCGGAAGTTAGCCTCGAACTCGCGGACGGCAGCATATACCCGCAGAGCGGAAAAATCGAGTCCATCAGCGGAGTCATAGACCCGAACACGGCGAGCGTTTCAGTGAGGGCGGTGTTTCCGAACAAGGGCGGCATACTCCACAGCGGGGCTTCCGGAAGGGTCGTGCTCGCAACGACGCTCAAGGACGCGGCCGTCATTCCGTGCAGCGCCACTTTCGAGCTGCAGGACATTGTGTGTGCCTGGAAAGTCATTGACGGCAAGGCTGTTACGGCCAAACTTTCGGTCCGTCTCACCGA
>CAVDEO010000066.1:0-7398 GCA_963607915.1 bacterium | reverse complement strand
AATGAATATCAAGACATTTATTGAGCGGCCGGTGCTTTCGTCGGTCATTTCAATCGTCATAGTCCTCGCGGGACTCATCGCCGTGCGGACACTTCCGGTCGAGCAGTTCCCGGACATCGCCCCGCCTACGATAATGGTGATGACGTCCTACCCGGGAGCGAGTGCCGAGACGGTGCAGAAATCCGTCATAGCCCCGATTGAGGAGGCCATAAACGGCGTGGAGAATATGGACTATATGTCCTCCACCGCCACAAACTCCGGAAACGTCGAGATTATGGTCTATTTCCGTCAGGGGACCGACCCGGACATGGCGGCGGTGAACGTCCAGAACAGGATTTCACAGGCGAACGGCTCCCTTCCGGCTGAAGTCACCCAGATTGGCGTGACGACCGTCAAGAGGCAGAACAGCATGATCAAAATCATAGACCTGCACGCCACACCCGAGAGCGGCTACGACACGAAATTCCTCGCGAACTACGCCGACCTCAACATCGAGCCGCAGCTCAAGCGAATCAAGGGCGTGGGAAGCGTCGTGCTGCTGTCAGACAAATACGCGATGCGCGTGTGGTTCAACCCGGCGGCGATGGCGCATTACCATCTGATTCCGAGCGACATAATCGGGGTACTCTCCGAGCAGAACATCGAGTCCGCGACCGGCTCGTTCGGCGAAAGTTCGGGTTCATCGTTCGAATATATAATGAAATACTCCGGAAGAAAACAGACTCCGGAAGAATTCGGCGAACTCGTCATCAACGCCCTGCCTAACGGCGAGGTGCTGAGACTCAAAGATGTCGCACACATAGAACTCGGGACAGAGTCATACGGCTACAAATCGACCACAGACGGACACCCGGGAGTGGAGATGATGGTGTTCCAGGTGGCCGGCTCCAACGCAACCCAGGTCGTGAACGACATCGACGCGCTCATCGAAGAGTCGCGGCAGACTATGCCGGAGGGCTTGATGATTGACTCGATGCTGAGCGTCAACGACTTCCTCTATGCCTCCATCAAGGAGGTCATCAAGTCTCTGCTGCTCGCGATTCTGCTTGTCGTCCTCGTCGTGTATTTCTTCCTTCAGGACTTCAGGGCGACGCTCATTCCGACGGTTTCAATCTTCGTCGCGATCATCGGCACATTCGCGTTTATGGCGGTGGCCGGGTTCACGATCAACCTGCTGACCCTCTTCGCGCTCGTGCTCGCCATCGGAACGGTGGTGGACAACGCCATAGTCGTCGTGGAGGCGGTGCAGGCGAAGCTCGAAATGGGCTACACCTCGGCGATGCAGGCCACGAAGGACGCGATGGGCGGCATCACGGCGGCGATTCTCACCTCGACCATAGTCTTTATGGCGGTGTTCATCCCTGTCTCGATGATGGGCGGGACATCGGGAGTTTTCTACACCCAGTTCGGTATCACGATGGCAGTCGCGGTCGGCATCTCGGCGGTCAACGCCCTCACCCTCTCGCCGGCCCTCTGCGCGATACTCCTCAAGCCATATGTCAACGCGGACGGCGAGGAGACCGATTCATTCTCGGCAAGATTCAGGAAAAAGTTCACCGCAGTCTTCGACAGGGTCGTCGACAGATACAAGGAGGGTGTCAAGTTCTTCATCAAGCGCAGCTGGCTCGTATGGACGATTGTGGCCGCCTGCATAGTCCTTCTTGTCTGGCTTGTTTCGACGACGAAGACCGGACTCGTGCCGAACGAGGATATGGGCAACATTATGGTGGAACTTCAGATGGCGCCGGGGACTTCGCTCCAGAGCACGGACGATGTACTGATGAAGGCATATGAAAGGATAAAGGATATTCCGGAAATCGAAATCACTTCGACGGTCGCGGGATACGGACTCATCTCAGGCTCCGGTTCGTCTTACGCCAGCCTCACGATAAAACTCACCGACTGGTCGGAGCGGAAGGGCCGGGAACACGAAGTGAACGCGGTCATAGGCAAGATTATGGAGCGCACGGCCGACATCAGGGAGGCGACGATTATCCCTATGGCCCCGCCGATGATCAACGGCTACGGTATGACCAACGGCTTCGAGATGTACCTTCAGGACAAGACCGGAGGCGACGTGAACACTTTCTTCGAGATTTCTCAGGACTTCCTCGAACAGCTCAACGGAAGGCCGGAAATCGCCCAGGCATACAGTTCGTTCAACCCGAATTTCCCGCAGTATCTCGTGGACGTGGACCCGGCGAAATGCAAGATTGCCGGAGTCTCCCCCGCCACGGTGCTCTCGACGGTCGCGGGCTACTACGGAGGCCAGTATGTCTCGAACATCAACCGTTTCTCCCGCGTCTATCGTGTTATGATTCAGGCCGACCCGAAGTACAGGATGACTCCGCAGACGCTCGATGCGACGATGGTGCGCGTGAACAGCGGCGAGATGGCCCCTCTGAGCCAGTTCGTAAAACTGACGAAAGTCTATGGTCCGCAGACGCTTACGAGGTTCAATATGTACAACGCCATCGCAGTGAACGGTTCGGCTGCGGAGGGATATTCTTCCGGTGACGCAATCCGCGCCGTGAAGGAAGTCGCCGCGCAGACCCTTCCGAGAAACTACGGCTTCGAATTCTCGGGACTCGCACGCGAGGAGGAGCGCAGTTCCAGCGACTCGCTCTACATCTATCTCATCTGCATCGTGCTCATCTACCTGATTCTCTGCGCATTCTACGAAAGTTTCCTCATCCCGCTCGCCGTCATAGTCTCGGTTCCGTGCGGAGTGATGGGAAGTTTCCTCTGCGCCAAGCTGTTCGGGCTTGAGAACAACATCTACCTCCAGACCGGAGTCATAATGCTCATCGGTCTGCTCGCCAAGACCGCAATCCTCATCACCGAGTACGCCTCCTCAAGGCGCAAGGCCGGAATGAGCGTGAAACAGGCGGCAATCGGCGCGGCGAAGGTCCGTCTCCGCCCTATCCTGATGACCGCCCTGACGATGGTCTTCGGTATGATTCCTATGATGTTCGCGAGCGGTGTGGGTGCGAACGGCAACTCCGCGCTCGGAACGGGAGCGGTCGGCGGTATGCTTATGGGTACGCTGATTCTGCTCTTCCTCGTCCCGTCGCTTTTCGTGACCTTCGAGAATCTCGAGGAGAGGATTAAGCCTATGAAGTTCGAGAAATCGGAGGATTCGTCCATATCCGAAGAGATTGAGGACGTACGCGAGATGAAACGTCAGAAAGGCGAAGCCGACAACACGGAACGGCTATAGATATGACATATAGACATATAGACATATATAGCCATATTAGATATATAGACATATATAGACATATAGTTATATAATATCTTGATATACAATCATAATGAAGAAAATCATCATATACGTAGCCGCGCTGACGATGACCGTCAGCTGCGGAATATACAAGAAATACGAACGTCCGGAAACCGTCGCCGCAGACTCCGCGCTCTTCGGAGCCGTTGTCAGCGACACGACATCCCTCGCAGACCTCGGCTGGGATGAACTTTTCACCGACCCGCAGCTGCAGAGCCTCATCCGGACGGCGCTCGACAACAACACGGACCTCAAGACGGCCCGGCTCAGCGTCGGACAGGCATACGAGGCGCTCCGTATTGCACGCCTCGCCTACATCCCGACGGTAGGCTTCGCCCCTCAGGGCTCGGTCGGAAATTTCAACAGCAGTTTCCGCGAAGGCGGCGTCAACACCGGGGCGGCCTGGAACTGGACGGTTCCGTTCACGGCAAGCTGGGAAGTTGACATCTTCGGCAAGCTGACCAACCGCAAGCGTCAGGCGAAAGTCAATTATGACCAGGCGGAAGACTACGCCCTCGCCGTCCGCACAGGTCTAATCGCCGGGGTCGCGACACAGTACTACAGCCTGCTGATGCTTGACGAACAGCTTGCGTTCACGCTCAAGACCGTGGAGAAATATGCAAGCAGCGTGGAAGTTCTCAAGGCGATGATGGCGGCCGGAATGGCTAATCAGGTGGCTGTCTCGCAGATGGAGGGGGCGTGGTGCGCCGCGTCAGCATCTGCGGAGAGTCTCGCGCAGTCCATCACGGAAATCGAGAACAGCCTCTGCGCGCTCCTCTGCGAAACCCCGCACTCCATAGCCCGGGGCACATTCGCTGACTCCTCCTTCCCCGCCGAACTCAAGACAGGCGTTCCTGCGCAGCTGCTTGAACGCCGCCCGGACATACGCGCGGCCGAGAACGCCCTCGCCTCCGCCTACTACGGAGTCAATGTCGCGAAGGCCTCGCTGCTCCCGTCAATCAGCCTTTCCGGGCAGGCGGGCTGGACGAACAACCTCAGCGGGACGATAATGAACCCGGCCGGACTCATACTCGGAGCCGCCGCCTCGCTTTTCCAGCCGGTTTTCAACGGCGGAGCACTGCGCGGACAGCTGCGCATCTCCAAGTCGCAGATGGAGCAGGCAAGGCTGAACCTCGTCCAGACAATTCTCGACGCCGGAGCCGAAGTGAACACCGCCCTCTCGCTCTACCAGACCGCCCTCAGCAAGGAGCAGTGGCGCGACCGCCAGATTGAGTCGCTGTCCTCCGCCCTCGAGAACACCGAGATGCTCATGCGCTACACCTCGACCACTTACCTTGAGGTGCTCACGGCCCAGCAGTCGCTGCTCAGCGCGGAGACCGGACGGGCTGCGGACAGGCTGGAGAAGGCCACGGCGGTAATCAACCTCTACCGCGCCCTCGGCGGCGGGGCCGAATAGCCGCGCGGTTTCACCGCCGTGGCAAATCTGTCGGGAGTTTTTGGGGCAATCTGTCGGGAGTTTTTGAGGCAATCTGTCGGGAGTTTTTGAGGCACAGATGCAATGAAAGTCCATAGAGAGCACAGAAATCAGTCTTTGAGGCAGGCGAGCGGAATCACCTTCACCCCGTCTTCCCGGGTGTAGGCATATTCTCCGCCTGTAATGATTATCAGCAGATCCGGTTCCCTCAAAGGAATCCGGGTCTCTTTGTTGTGTTCCCGGATGAGATTTTTAAGTTCATTCAGATGTTTCGCCCCATCATCGATTTCACGGCTTCCCAACTTGCATTCAATCAACGCATAGCGATGGTCGTCGAGATGAAGGACTATATCTGCCTCAAGACCGTACCGGTCGTGATAATATGAGATGGCTCCGCCGGTTGCCGAGGAATATACCTTCAAATCCCGTATGCACATGCACTCGAAGATGAACCCGAAAGTTTTCAAATCGAGCGCAAGGCTCTGCGGAGAAGCGCCCAATGCCGCGACGGCTATGGAAGGATCCACAAAACATCTTTTCTTTCCGGAACGGATTGAAGAAGAGGAACGTATAGCCGGGCACCATGCATCGATATCCTCAATGACGAACAAGCGTTTCAAGGCATCCGCATAGTCATCGAAAGTCGACAGAGAGGTTGTCTCCATTTCGGTTCTGACATCCGAGAGCATACTCGTCTTTTTTGCCAGAGTGCAGACATTTCCCGCGTAGGAACGCAGAATCAGCCGGGAGAGTTCGGGGGTTCGCCTGATGTCATCTATTCTGGAGATGTCCTCATCGCAGACAAGGTCGAAGTAGTCTTTTGCTATGAGCAACTTCGCTTTCCTGCTCATATTGTCCAAAGAACCGGGCCAGCCTCCCCTGCAGGCAGCCCAGATAAGATCTTCGACAGAAAGTTCTGACACAATCCCGTCGACATCAAGCTCCCGGTCATCAAAGAGGTCACGCAGGGAGACGGCACCGTTTGATTCCAGCGATTCATACAGACTCATCGGGTACATCGTCATCGGTGATATCCGCCCCGTGCCGGAATGCAGCCTGCGCTGCTCTTCAGGTTTATCACCCCTGTCCTCAATTACGGTCGAACCGGTAAGGATGAACTGCCCCTTCTCCTTCCTTTCATCCACGGCATTCCGCACGGCATCCCAAAGTACAGGCGCGTCCTGCCATTCGTCAAGAAGGCGCGGGGTTGCACCCTGCAGGAGGATGGACGGTTTTGTTCTGGCTGTCGCAAGATAGCCGGCGCGCCTGTCGGGATCCTGAAGTTTAATTTTGCTCTTTGCGAACTGCTCGGCTGTCGTAGTCTTGCCGCACCATTTCGGGCCTCTGATCTGCACCGCGCCGAAAGCTTCCAGACGCAAAGCCAGTTGTTCATCTGCAATTCTCTTCAAATACTCCATTTCAAATTTACGATTACATCCGCCACAAAGTTAGTGATTATTTGGCAAATAGCAAATTTGTCGGGAGTTTTTGGGGCAATTTGTCGGGAGTTTTTGGGGCAATTTGTCGGGAGTTTTTGGGGCGGAATGACCCCAGAAACTGACAGTTTCACAGCCCGAAATACCGCTCGAAGAATGTCTGCAGTTTTTCGATTACGGACTTTTTCTTCTCCTGCCTGTCGCCGCCGCCGAAACGGGACATAGGCGGGAGTATCCTGTCGATGTCCGTGCCGGTGGTCCGCACCTGCCCGTCCCGGAAACTGTTCTCGATGAACGTCCTCGTCTCCTGCGGCTTGAGATGCTCGCTGCCGATGATTTCTCTCAGGTCCTCCTCCTTCTGCCGCTCGACAAAATCCTTCCAGCTCCTCTCCACATCGGTGTCGGCATTCACGCTGCTGATGAAATCCTCGATGAGTTCCTTCTTGCTGCGGAGCTGAAGGCTTGAACCTATGGCCTTGGAAATACCTACAAGCATCTCCTTGTCAGCGCAGTTGCCCTCGTGATATTTCCGGACAAGAAGGAGGATGTAGTCTATGTTTATCTCCACCTGCCTGATAAGCTCGGTCTCAAAGACAAGGTCATCATTTATGTTCTCCCTGTCGCCGGGTCTCTTCCTTCTCCATTTCTCCCGAAGGTCAAGGTAGTTGCTCTGGTAATCCTGCAACTGTCTGTCGGTGAGCATCTCCCTGCCCTCGAACCGGTCGAAGGATGAAAGGACATTGATGGATTTGAGAAGGCTTCCGAAAAGAGAGACGAACCTCCGCTCCGCATCCTCGCCCATAATCGGCCGGCCATACAGGAACTCGCTCTGGAGCTGTTCCACAAGTTCCTTATAGCCATAACAGTGCTTCCCTTTCTCCGTGTCGTATCCTTCATAATAAGACAGGAAGTCCTTCAGCACCACTATGCTGCTTGCATCCTTGTCCCCGAACAGGGCGATGGCGTCGTCCGTCTCCTGCTGGAGATCCCTGAAACATACTATGTTGCCGAAGGTCTTGACGGAGTTCAGTATCCTGTTCGTCCTTGAAAAGGCCTGTATCAGGCCGTGCTGCCTGAGGTTCTTGTCCACGAACAGGGTGTTGAGCGTGGTGGCGTCAAAGCCCGTGAGGAACATATTCACCACTATCAGCAGATCCACCTGCCGGTTCTTCATCCTCAGTGACAGGTCCTTATAGTAGTTCTGGAACTTGTCGGAGGAAGTGTCATAGTTCGTGGAGAACATC
>CAVDEO010000065.1:3451-14356 GCA_963607915.1 bacterium | reverse complement strand
GGAAAAACGCACAGAACGCACATAGTCGGTCGAGAAGCCGTCCCCGACCTCTATCTCCGCCCAGTCTTCGGCTGAACACGACTGCGATTCCAGCGCCGCGATTTCCTTTTCCGTAAGTTTCCTGTATTTCATGATAAGTTTATGGTATTTATTCGGCAGTGTCAACGTCCCGGATATTCCGGGGAGTCAGCGTCCCGAGTGTCAGCGTCCCGGCTCTTCCGCTCCAGGGCGGAGACGGCGGCCGCAACCTCTTCATAGCCGTAGCCCCGTCCGAGCGCAAAGCGCAGCAGCTTGATTTTCCACTGCGGGTCGTCTCCGAGAGCCTTCCGCTTCGCCGCAATCAGCCTGTCAAGCCTTGCGGAGGCCCTGTCGCCGTCAATTTCGGCAAGCCCCGCGTCAATGTCGTCGCGGGATATGCCTTTGGACGCGAGCATATGGCGGATCTTCAGCTCTCCCCAGCCTGAAATCGACGACTTCTCCCGCGCATAGGCCGCACAGTAGCGGCGGTCATCCACATAGCCGTCCCCGAGCAGCGACTCAATCACGGCTTCCGTCCCCCTGACATCTCCGTCAAGAGCCTTCAGAGCCTTCGCCCTTATGTCGGAGACGCAGTATTCCCGACGGGAACACAGATTCCGCAGTCTCGCGAGAAGCTTCTGAAAGGTGTCGTCTCCGGTCATGGGAATCAGAAATTATAGCCGA
The DNA here is from genome assembly GCA_963607915.1 of bacterium. Lineage (GTDB taxonomy): Bacteria > Bacteroidota > Bacteroidia > Bacteroidales > UBA932 > Cryptobacteroides. The sequence goes on along the minus strand of CAVDEO010000065.1, from coordinate 13,654 downwards.
AACTGAGGTAAATGCCGAAATGGTGTATGATGTCCGACCAGTTGACATTCGCCGTAATCGGTCCGAAAATCGTGTTGTAGGAGTATTCGAGCGCGAAGCCGTACATCCCCTGACCGGTCTTGATGTCCCGGAAGGAGTCGAAGGTGTAGAGACAGTTGGCGATTCCGGTCACATAGTGGTTCTTGGCGACATTGAAGCGCAGGTCGGCTCTCGCGACTCCGAGTTTCTGGCGGAGCATCATGAGCCGCGGGATTCCCGCGAACGGAATCTGCTGTTCGAGATAGCGTCCCTCAATCTGCCCGCCCACGGCGTTGGCGAACACCACCGGAGGCCTGTAGCCGAACTGACAGCGGGCGTTCAGCGACGGAATGAAGGAAAAAATCCTGCCCGTCGGAATCACAGCCTTGAAATCCATATTCACGGTGTGCAGGCCGCCGTCCTGAAGCTTATGTACATAGTCCGTGAAAGTCCAGTCATATGACAGTCCGAACTTTATCCCTTTTCTCGGGAAATATCCCCTGTCGAAGTTGTCGACCTTCCCGTCTATGTGGAGACTCATGTAGTTGGACAGCTCCGTCATCGCGCTATAGTCTCCTTCGAAATATGAGCCGAGGAACATGTCCGCCGTGTTGTCGTAGAACAGGTCGTTGCGGATGCCGAGCTTCACATCGAAGTAGGACCACCTGAGTCCGGAGATGAACAGTTCCTGCCGGGATGACAGGTAGTCGAACATCGGCCAGTTGTTCCTCGTGTTGAACACCTTGGCCTGAGTCCACCTGACGGAGGCGGAGGCATTGACTGTCGGGAACTTCGGCGAGTCGTAAGAGTAGCGTACCTTGAACTCCGGGTTCATGCAGAGCTTGGTGTCGAAGTTCAGCGTCGAACCCTGAATCCTGTTGGCGAACAGGCCTATGTTGAAGACCGCCGTCACGAATTCTTCGGTGTCGGCACGCATCCCGATTCCGAGCTGATGTATGGGACCCTTCTTGCAGGTGATGGCGAGGTCGAAAGGCTCGGTCTTGCCGTGAAGTTCGTATGAGACATAATCGTATGCGCCTGTCGCGTAGACCTGGGCCATCGCATGCGAAATCTGCCCGTATGAGAGCGTATCCCCGGGATGGATGTCAATCTTTTTTTTGAGAATCTTCTCTTCCGCGGCGGCGACCCCGTAGATTTCCACATTGCTGATTTTCACGGGATGCTCTCTCAGGTTGATGGCATGCGGGGCCGCAAGCCGGAGCGAGTCGTCCCCCACCCTGCGCTTGATGGCGACCAGCGCGGAATCATTGGCCCGCGCCGCCTCATAGCCGTTGTGAATCAGCTTGGCGATGTTCTCCTTGGAGAAACTGAGCATGTTCAGCCCCATCAGATCCGGCCGTATGGAAACGTCGGGGATATATACATTCCGTTCATATACCTCCCTCTCGAACATGTCCATGCTGTGGGATACGATGTCGCCGAAATTCCGTATCTGCTCACCTGGCTTCGGGGGCGAGGTCACGTCAACTCCTATTATTATGTCCGCGCCGATCTGCTTCGCAATGTCCGTCGGGTAATTGTCCCTCATTCCGCCGTCGACAAGGACGAGATTGTCATATTTCACCGGTGTGAACACGCCCGGAATGGACATCGTGGAACGGAGCGCCGTGTTTATCGGCCCGTCATACCAGACCTTGGTCTTCCCCGAACCGAGATCCGTGGAGACGCAGGCGTAAGGAATGGGGAGGTCCATGAAGTCCATTGGGTCCTGATAGCCCACTGTGAGGGAGCTGAAGAGGTTCGAGATGTTCTGCCCATAGACATAGCCGGAGGGCAGGCTTCCGAGCAGATTGTCCTTCAGGACATGACTGTCACGGTCACCGTCAGCCTCGAAGTGTATGTCGGCATGCATCCTTTCAGCAGGTTCGATGTCCTGTGTCCCGCTCGCATAGTAGAACGGCATGGAGATGAGATATTTCTCCTTATATTTCATCCTGCTGTAGGAAATGTACTCCCTCGGCAGCCTGTCGAGCATCAGGGCGTTCCAGTCGAGACTGCGGATGAGCGTGTCAATCTCGCGGTAGTCATAGCCCATCGAGGTGAGACCTCCCATCAGTCCTCCGATACTCGTGCCGAGAACGAAATCCACAGGTATCTTGAGAGAGTCAAGGTAGTGCAGCACACCCACATGCGCCGCGCCCTTCGCACCTCCCCCGCTCATCACGAGAGCAACGGTCGGACGGTGGAGGCGAATCGAGTCCAGACGGACTTTCATTTTCGCCATCGCAATCGAATCCTCGACCGGGGAGACACTCCGTCCGAAGTAGGTCCTGCGCGGACTCTCCTGCGCGGACAATCCGACCGTCGCGGCGCAGGAAAGCAGCGCGACGGCAAGCGTCAGGACATATGAACCGAACCTCTTCATACACAACATTTTTTCAACAGTACTTCAAAATTCAAACGGCCTTCCCGGCGGATTCCGAGGCAGTTTTCGTCGCGGCTCTCGCGGCGTGTTCCCCGGCGAGCAGGCCGCAGGCGGCAAGAATGTCCTCGCCCCGGGAAGCGCGTATGGTGGCGGTGATTCCGGCATCGTTCAGACGCTTCCGGAAGGCCTCCATCACCGCCGGAGACGATGTCCCGTACGGAAAATCCGGAATCTGATGGAAACGGATGAGATTCACCCGGCATTCAAGACGGCGGAGCAGCCTGACCAGAGCATCGGCGTGACGCGGGCTGTCGTTGAATCCGGCGAACATGGTGTATTCGAAGCTGACGCGCCGCTGGCCGCTGAAATCGTATTTCTCCAGCAATCTGACAATCTCCGTGAGAGACCAAGCCTTCTGCGCGGGCATCATGCTCAGGCGCTCTTCGGGGAAGGGATTGTGAAGGCTGACCGCGATGTGGCAGCGGCATCCGTCCAAAAACCTCCGGAGATTCGGGAGCACTCCGATTGTCGAGACGGTTATCCGTTTGGGACTCCACGCGAAACCCCAGTCGGCGGTGAGAATCTCTATGGCCCGCATGACATTGTCGTAATTGTCCAGCGGCTCGCCCATGCCCATGAATACGGCATTGGTGAGCGCATCGCTCTCCTCTATCGACAGGAACTGGGAGATTATCTCCCCTGCCGTGAGATTCCCGTGGAAACCCTGCCTTCCGGTCATGCAGAACCTGCATCCCATACGGCATCCGGACTGTGACGAGACACAGAGCGTAGCCCTGTCCCCGTCGGGAATCATCACCGCCTCCACGGCGGACTCCTCATTCCGTCCGGTCACCGGAAAGAGATATTTCTTCGTCCCGTCGGCCGAACGCATCACACTCACGGGTTCAATCAGCCCAAGCTCATATTTTTCGGAAATCCTCGCACGGGCATCCTTGGAAAGGTTGGTCATCCCGTCAATCGAGCGGACTTTCTTCCGGTACATCCACTGCGCAATCTGCCCTGCGGTGAACTTCGGCAGTCCGAGCGACAGCACCAGTTCCTGCAGTTCGGCGAGATTCTTTCCGAGAAGCGTTTCCTTCATTACGGCGGGCATTAAAACTGTTCAACGGCGGCAGAGCGGCTGCGGGCTATTTGCTCACAAGCCCGAGTTTCTTCATCAGAGCCTCAGGCTGAGGGTCGTGTCCGCGGAAGTTGCGGTAGAGCACTGCGGGATCCTCGGAATCGCCCTTCGAGAGTATGTTGTCGCGGAAACTGTGGCTCACCTCAGTGTTGAATATGCCTTTCTCCTCGAACAGCGAGAATGCGTCGGCCTCAAGAACCTCGGCCCATTTATAGGAGTAGTAACCTGCGGAATATCCGCCCGCGAAGATGTGCGAGAACGAAGTCGAGCTGCAGGTCTCCGGCAGGGTGACAGTCACCGCATAAGGTTCGAGAGCCTTTTTCTCGAAAGCCTGCACGTCCACATTCTCCGGAAGTGCTTTCAGAGAGTGCCATGCCATGTCGAGCAGACCGAACTGGAGCTGGCGCACCTGCGAGTAGCCGGCGAGATAGTTCTTTGCGGCCACAATCTTGTCTATGAGTTCAGACGGGATGTTCTCCCCTGTCTGATAATGCTTTGCGAAAGTGTTGAGATATTCAGGCTCATATCCCCAGTTCTCCATAATCTGCGACGGAAGCTCGACGAAATCGCGGGCGACCGAAGTGCCGGTGATTGACTGGTAGCGCCCCTCCGCGAGCATGCCGTGGAGGGCGTGTCCGAACTCGTGGAGGAATGTCGTGAACTCGTCATGCGTGAGCAGCGACGGAGAAGTCGATGTCGGCTTGCTGAAATTGGTCACGATGCTGATGAAAGGACGCTTTTCCACCCCGTTCTCGATGCTCTGGCCTCTGAACTCAGTCATCCACGCGCCTCCCCTCTTGCTCGCGCGAGGGAAAAAGTCCGCATAGAACAGTGCCTTGTGCACGCCGTTCTCATCGGTCACGTCATAGACTTTCACATCCTTGTGATAGCCCGGGATGTCCTTGCGCAGGGTGAAGTTCAGTCCATAGAGCCTGTGCGCGAGGTCAAACACCGCGTCGATGCAGTTCTCAAGTCTGAAATAAGGCTTGAGCAGCTCCTCGTTCAGGGAATATTTCGCCTCCTGATAGCGCTCGGACCAGAACGAGAAGTCCCACGGCATCAGTTCACTGTCCTCGAAGCCGTTCTCTTTCGCATAGGCGAGAATCTCGGCGACTTCGGCCTTCGCGAACGGGAGGGACGGAATCACGAGCTGCGCGAGGAAGTCATCGACGGTCTTCGTGTTCTTCGCCATCCTTTCCTCAAGGGCATAGTCGGCATAAGTCCCGTAACCGAGTATGTTAGCCGTCTTTATCCGCAGGTCAACTATCTTCTTCACGTTGTCACGGTTGTCGAATTCGCCCGAAACCGCCCTTGTGTTGTAGGCCATGTACATCTGGCGGCGGAGTTCACGCGCCTTGCTGAATTTCATGAACGGCCCGTAGCTCGGGTAGTCGAGAGTGAAGGCCCAGCCTTCCATCCCCTTTTCCTTCGCGGTCTCGGCGGCGGCGTCGATGACATAGGCCGGAAGTCCGTCCAGTTCCGTCGAATCGGTGACATTCAGCGTGTAGGCGTTGGTCGCCGCGAGGACATTCTTGCTGAACGCGAGAGTCGCCAGTGAAAGCTCCTCCGAGAGGCGGCTGTATTCGGCCTTGTCCTCAGCTCCGAGGTTGGCTCCGTTGCGCGTGAACGACTTGTAGAAATTCTCGAGTATGCGCAGCTGGTCAGGAGCGAGGTTCAGGCTTCCCCTCTTGTCATATACGGCTTTGACCCTTTGGAAAAGTTTCTCGTTCAGAGACACATACATCGAATATTCCGTAAGTTTCGGCGAGACCTCCTCGGCAATCTTCTGCATCTCGTCGTCCGTGTCGGCCTCCATGAGGTTGAAGAATATTGCCGAAACTCTCTCGAGCGTCTGTCCGGCATATTCCATCGCCTCCACCGTATTCTCAAATGTCGGCTCCTCCGGGTTGTCGGCTATGGCGTCGATTTCTGCCTTGGCCTCGCTGATTCCCTGCTCGAAGGCGGGGAGATAGTGTTCATTGCGGATTTTGTCGAACTGCGGAGCGCCATAAGGCAGTTTCGACTCCGTCAAAAGCGGATTTTCCATATTACAAGAAGTGACAGTCGCGAGCGCGACGCCCGCTGCAAAAACTAACTTTTTCATCTCTATACCTTAATTTATCATATCGCCGACATACACGGAAGAGCCGCGTCCAGGACGCAACCAACCCGCAAAGTTAGTCAAAAATTTCCCGACCGGCGGATTTTTTGTCACATTCCTGATTTTTGTCACATTCTGGATATGGAGAAGATTCTGGTTTGAGTGAGATTGTAGCGTATGTCGAAACAGCAGCACTCGCTGTAACGGGGACGGCGCTGGCAGCAGGTCATGTAATCCGGATTGAACCCTCGGAAAATCATCTGGGTGATGTCAAGGCTCAAGATGTTCTCGCGGAGCATGGCGCGAAGCACGGAATAGTTCCGCGCGAGGATTCTCATGACGTTGGCCCGGTTCTTTATGTTGTGCTTCCGCGCACCGTAGTTGTAGCGGTTCTTGCAGGAATCACAGCAATACAGCCTGTCATGCCGCCCGTACGGGACAGGTTCTCCGCACTCCAGACAGCGTCTCACATATCCGTTGTTCTCCTCGTTGAAAGCGTAAGCCATAATACGATGTTTTTCCCGGCTGCAAATATGGAACGCGGAAATGACAATCGCAAGAGCTGTCGCCCAAATGTAATGAAGTGTGCCGCAATATTTTATGTTTTTTGATATTTCGGCCGAAGATATGATTTCGAAAAAAATCTCAAAAAAAATCATATGTCCATATAAAAAAACGACATGAAACATAAATTCAGAAATAAATCGGCCGCAGCGGCATGCGGAAGCATTGAAGTTCAGAACTATTTTGCAGTACTTTGCGTCACGCGGCGGCGATGAGAGCTCCTGAACCGGCGCGGACAGAATGGGCGTTTTCCGGAAAGCGTCCTGAAAAACAAACAAATCACAATTCAGAAACATGGAAACAATCAACAGAGTCGAACTGCAGGGAACTGTAGGAAATGTCAGGATTCAGGAAGCGGGTGACAGGAAAGTGCTTCATTTCTCGCTCGTGACCAACAGGGTCGCACGCAACAGGGAGGGCGAAAACATCGTCGAAACATGCTGGCACAATGTGGAGGCGTGGGAAGGACAGAATATCGCGGATTTCGACAGAATCGCGAAAGGCAGCAATGTGCATGTGTACGGAAGAATCAGGTACTCGAAATATGTCGGCAACGACAAAATCGAACGGACAAGCACTGACATAATCGCTTCAAAACTCGAACTGGTGGAGGACGGCGCGGCTTAACCGTTCTGCTCCGGCGCCGGAGCGTCATTCACCGGTGTCGTATCCGGGAACCATATCCCGGTGTCATTCACCGGTGTCGTATTCCGGCGCCATATTCCGGAAGCCCGCCATTAACTGAGAATTGACACGGGCTTCCGGTTTTTCCGGATTTTTTATAATTTTGCCATTCAATCCGAGTGTCATATGGAAAGACTTTCTTATATGTCTTTCTTATGTGTCACAGAATCTCAAAATGGCTGTCAAAATGCTGAGAAAACTAAGAATCGCTCTTGCGGCGGTGTTTTTCACGGGAATCACGCTGCTGTTTCTTGATTTCACGGGAGTGCTGCATCTCTGGCTCGGATGGATGGCGGAAATCCAGTTCCTGCCGGCGGTGCTCGCGCTGAATTTCGGTGTCGTCGCCGCCCTTCTGCTGCTGACACTGCTGTTCGGAAGGGTCTATTGCTCCGTCATCTGCCCGCTCGGGGTGATGCAGGACATAATCTCGTGGATTCACGGAAAGACAAAAAAGAAGAATCTCTACAGATTCAAGTACCGCAGGCCGCTGACGGCGCTGCGCTACGGGGTGCTCGCCGCCTTCATCGCGGCGATGATGCTGGGAGCGACTTCCATAGCCGCACTGATTGCACCTTACAGCGCATACGGAAGAATCGCCACGGAACTGTTAGCTCCGGTTTATCGCGGATGCAACAACCTGTTCGCGATGATTGCGGAGCATTTCGACAGTTACGCATTCTACACGACGGAAGTATGGGTGAAAAGCGGGGTGACTCTCGCCGTCGCGGCCGTGACCTTCGCTATGCTCGCCGTCCTGTCCTGGAAATGGGGGCGAATCTGGTGCAACAGCATCTGCCCGGTGGGTTCGCTGCTCGGACTCGTGTCGAGGTTCAGCCTTTTCGCTCCGGTGATTGACACTGCGAAATGCCGCAACTGCGGGCTGTGCGGAAAACGCTGCAAGTCCTCCTGCATTGACATGAAAAGCCATCATGTTGACCGCAGCCGCTGCGTGGTGTGCATGGACTGCATCTCTGTCTGCCGCGAGGGGGCGATTCAGTATAAGTTCAGGTTCGGGAAACCGGCTGCCGTCCCGTGCGGGACTGCGGACAACGGAGAAAGCCGGGGAGGCGGGCAGAAGCAGAAGAACGGACCTGCCGCTGCAAGACCGGAGAACGGGACGAGGCGGGAGTTCCTCAAAACCACGGCGGTTGTCGCCGGAACGCTTGCGACCGCCGAAATGGCGCGTCCGCTTGAAGCCGCCGCTCAGCAGATGAAGGTTGACGGCGGACTGATTACGCTGCCGGAAAAGAAAGCCCCGGAAAGGGAGACTCCGCTCAAGCCGGCCGGCGCTGGAAGTCTTAAGCATTTCTCGGACCACTGCATCGCCTGCCAGCTCTGCGTTTCGGCCTGTCCGAACCATGTGCTCAGGCCGTCGATGAGCCTTGACACTCTGATGCAGCCGGAAATGTCCTACGAGAAGGGCTACTGCCGCCCGGAGTGCACGGAATGCTCGTCCGTATGCCCTGCGGGGGCGATTGTCCCTGTGAGCAGCGAGGAGAAGTCTTCCATCCAAATCGGGCACGCCGTCGTGGATTACAGCCTCTGCGTCGCAGATGCCGAAGGAGTCAAGTGCGGGAACTGCGCAAGACACTGTCCGGCGGGAGCGATAAGGATGGTTCGCAAGGAGGTCGCAGACGGGAATGCGTCTGAAGGAAATGCCTCGGGGAATGTCGCATCCGGTTCGGATTCAGTGAGGATTCCGTCGGTGGACGAAGGGCGCTGCATCGGCTGCGGAGCCTGCGAGTACAACTGCCCGGCCGCTCCGCTGAGCGCGATTCGCGTCGAGGGTCATCGGGTACATCAGGAATTGTAACGCCGGCAAAGCAGTACAGGAAGTCCTCAGCCGGAGGAAGAATCGGAGAAGGAGGCGGAAGAGGCGGAACGAAAACTTGAAGTAACAGTCTGATAAAGATGAAAAGAAGAGAATTCATAAAGGTGAGCGGGAGCGCCGCCGCTGCAATCGCGGGGACAGCCGCTGCGGGCGGTCTGGTGACCGGCTGCGGTACGGGAAACGGTGACGGGAACGGGGGGAACGGCAATCATGGCATCGGTGCTGAGGAAAAAGGCGGCGAAGGAGGCATGACCTACAGAACCGACCCGAAGACCGGTGAGAAGGTCAGCATACTCGGCTACGGCTGTATGCGCTGGCAGATGAAAAAGGACGAAAACGGCAGGGACATCATCGATCAGGACTCCGTGAACGAGCTTGTGGATTATGCCATCGCACACGGTGTCAACTATTTCGACTCTTCTCCGGTCTATCTTCAGGGGCAGAGCGAGGCGGCCACCGGACTCGCGCTGAGCCGCCACCCGAGGGAGTCATATCTCATCGCGACCAAGCTCTCCAATTTCAGCAACTGGACGAGGGAGAACTCGCTGCTGATGTACCGCAAGTCTTTCGAGAACTTCCGTACGGACTACATTGACTACTACCTCCTGCACAGCATAGGGCGCAGCGTGGAGGACTTCGAGAACCGCTATGTGAAGAACGGAATGATGGATTTCCTGATGAAGGAGCGCGAGGCCGGAAGAATCAGACATCTCGGATTCTCCTTCCACGGGAACAGGGACATCTTCGACGAGTTGCTCAAGACCCACGAAAAATACCACTGGGACTTCGTGCAGATTCAGCTGAACTATCTCGACTGGGACTATGCTTCGGGGAGAAACACCAACGCATCCTATCTCTATGAGCAGCTGCACGAAAGGAACATCCCGATGACCATCATGGAACCGCTGCTCGGAGGCCGCCTGTCCAAGGTTTCGGACAATGTCGCAGCGAAACTGAAAGAGCGCGACCCGGCCGCAAGCATCGCCTCATGGGCGTTCCGCTTCGCGGGTACGCCTGAGGGAGTGCTCTGCGTGCTGAGCGGAATGACCTATATGGAGCATCTTCAAGACAACTTGAAGACCTATTCTCCGCTGAAGCCGCTGACCGGAGACGACATCGGATTCCTGAAGGAAATCGCGGAACTGATTCACAGCTACCCGACAGTGCCGTGCAACGACTGCAAATACTGTATGCCCTGTCCCTACGGGATTGACATTCCGGCGATTCTGCTGCATTATAACAAGTGCGTGAACGCGGGATTTGTCGTGCCTCAGCCTTCCCCGGACGATGAAGACTTCAACGGGGAGATGAAAGCGTACAGAAAAGCCCGCCGGGCCTATCTCGTCAGCTACGACCGCAGCGTGGAGAAAATCCGGCAGGCGAACCGCTGCATCGGATGCGGGCAGTGCGTTGAGCATTGTCCGCAGAGCATTCAGATTCCGCACGAGCTGCACCGTATTGACCGCCTCGTCGAAGCC
>CAVDEO010000065.1:623-3344 GCA_963607915.1 bacterium | reverse complement strand
TCGGAAGCCTTGGTTGTGCCGTAGTCATCCGCGTCTTTTCTGACAGAGGCCGGGATTGTCGTGCGGACATATATGCAGACACCCTGAACCGCTTCATCCGTATTCTCCAGAGTCAGACGGTCTCCGTCAACTGAAAAATCATAGTTCCCCGCCCAGGACTTTCCGTCACTGTAGATGCCGTAAAGCGCTCCGTCTCCGGTGATGCCGTAAGTGCCGGCAAAGACGGAGTAATGCCCTGCATCCCCGAGCTTCTGAAAAATTTCAAAGCTGCCGTCAGTTGAGAAAGAGAGGTAAACGTCAGTCGGGACATCACCACCTGTCGGCTGGCCGTACCAGCTCTCGAGTTTCCATTCTCCGTAGACCAGACTGACACGGTTTTCCTTTTCGCAGGCCGCGAGGACTGCCATTGCCGTGCAAAGTAATAGTATCTTTATATCTTTCATTGTCTTAACTCTATTTTAAAACGCCTGTCTTTAAGAACTGCACCTTACAGCCACGCGCCGTTTCCGGCATTCTCCGGCTTTGCGATTATGGAAAACGTCTTGCTGATTTCCATTCCGCCCGGCTTGCTGTCCGTCGGGAGAGAACCTCCAGCAACCGCAGTCACAGTAATCCTGGCGCTTCCCGTCTTTGTCGGGGTGATGCGGAGTTTGCCGTATCTGATCTCGGGATTCTCAGAAAGTCCGAGCACGGTCTTGCCGTTGTCAAGCACCTCGACTGAAGTGTAGGTCAGATTGGCCGCGCTGCCTCCGAAATATTCGGAAAGGTCGAGATTCTGAGTCTTTCCCACAGTCGCCAGCACCGAAGGCGTTCCGTCAATCTGCATATAGAGCTTCCACACGTCAATCGCCCCGGTACCCATCTTTTGGCGGAATTTGCTGAGCGGCATAGAGTTGATACCTTGTTTGTAATAAGTGTATTTGCCTCCGCTCAGGCGGCTGTCAAATTCATAGACCGAAGACAGGAGCATTGCCTTGAATTCGTCGTTGGTGAAATGCTTCCCTTGCTTGAGGGCGTATGAAAGCCCGAGAGCGGCGACTCCGCTCACATGCGGACAGGCCATAGACGTGCCCTGCATATACCCGTAATTTGTCGGCGTGTAATCGACATTACCTTCGGAATCCTCAGTCCTGATGGCATCGGTCGGCATTGTGGAAAGTATCGCAGCCTCGTCGCCTTCGGTTTTCCCTCCGGTGTAGAACTCACCGCCGGGAGCGGTGATGTTGCAGCCGAAGTCATAGTTGGTGTAGTAGGTCGGAAGCCCGTCCACGCCCACTGCACAGACGGCAATGCACTGTTGGAAAGCACCAGGATAACCGGCCTGCCCGGTGCTTTCGTTGCCGGCTGCGAATATTACAAGTCCTCCGTCAATCGCATCGCAGTTTGACTTGGAGATAAAATACTCTATTGCGGCCAGCTCCACTTTATTGGTTCTCTTGTACGCTTTGTCGTTTGTAATCTGACCCGGGTCGTATCCCCAGGAGCACTGTGCGATGCAGGCTCCGTTGTCTGCGGCATATTCGAAAGCCTTGGAAGTCTCGGATGAGCTGCCGCCTTCTCCACCGTTGAAAATCTGGCAGGACATAATCTTCACGCCGTCCCCATTCCCGGTTCCGCCGGCAATTCCGCAGACACCGAGACCGTTGTTGTTGACTGCCGACACCGTGCCTGCCACGTGCGTGCCGTGACCGGAATTATTGTCGCTTTTCCAGTCAAGAACAGCACTGTCATCCACGAAATTCCAACCGTGGAGGTCGTTCTTTGTCGGATTCGGATTCGTCCAGATGTTAGCGGCCAGATCCGGATGGTTCCACTGGACCGCCTCGTCGAGAACTGCGACTATGATGTCAGGATTGCCCGCGCAGAGCGTCCACGCCTGTTTCACATTGATGTCCGCTCCTTCCTTTGCGGTGGAAGCCCAGCGCTTGTCGCCGGTGTTGTCATAAGCCCACTGGTCTTTCACGAATTGGTCATTGAAAAAAGTTTCCGCTATGCTTTTCGTAGTCTGGGACGGGACATACGGTCTCGGATTTCCGACATTGCATTTGCTGTAGGTCTCGTTGAACTGCACGGCCTGCACTCTCGCGGAAGATGCCAGAGCCTCGGCTGCGGAGCCGAGCTGCGTGCCGTCCTCGAACACGGCCTCGTACCAGTTGTGAAGACCGCAGCGGCGCTTGAGCTGCACGTCGCCCCTTGTCAAATCGAACAGATGGCTGACTGAAACAGCACCCACAGCCGTCTTGAGACTGTCCAACTGCGCGTCTCCGAGATTTTCGGCATAAAACAGAAGTCCGTTACCACTCCTCTCCGAGGCGGACGGATTCACAATCTTGTCTTCGGCCGCCCCGGTTTCCGCCTCACTCACAGGCGGTTCAACAGAACAGGAGACAGGAATCATACAGCAGGAAACAACAAGACAAAGTGCCCGAAAGCACCATCCCCGACGGTATGACAGCGGGAATGTCAGAAAATTTCTTCCCATAAGAAAAAAGCTAAACCACTAAAACACTTTATACCTAATACCTAAATTCCGCAGACCTATAGTCTGCTAAAGTTTCAAAAGCTCTGATAAAGAAAAACTTACCATGGCTTGATAATGTCAGAAATTTCACCTAATTTAGTGAAGCCAAAAAACAAAAAAAATTGGACTCACTGACATGGCAAAGGTACAACTAAAATCTGACAACATCAATCCTTTCGGGGGACTTTTCTCGATTTTCA
>CAVDEO010000065.1:0-613 GCA_963607915.1 bacterium | reverse complement strand
CCGCAGCGGCATCCGCTCGGTCATTGACGGGCATCTCGGCAAGCGCGGCTCCACGGCTCCGACCGCAAACTGAACGTGGGACGAGGAAAGCAGATTGAGTTCAAGCATTCTGACAACGCCAAGAACTTCTCATACAAATCCGCGCAGATGCAGCTTGCGGTTTCGGCGCTGAAAGAGATTGGCGAAGGAAAGGCTACGGATGAAGAACTGATTCGCCTGAAAGAAGTCGTTTCCGGCGTGCCTTCCGCTATGTATGATCATGATATGACCCTGGCACCCGCCTGGATCCGTAAAACATTCGTATCTTTGAAAGCCGAATCATAACAGAAACACATTATGGCAACGACAAATACAACAGAAATCACCGTCAGTGAAAAGAGCTTCCTGCAGGAGGTGAAGACAATCATTGAGTCTGGCCGTCAGGCGGCGTATGGGGCTGTGAATGCCGCGATGATTCAGACCTATTGGAAAATCGGTCAGAGAATCGTTGAGGAAGAGCAGAAAGGGGCTGACAGGGCGGAATATGGAACACACGTGCTCCAAATTCTGGCGGCTGATTTGACGAGAGAATATGGTAAGGGATTCGGCGAGCGTTCACTGAGACATTATCGTC
>CAVDEO010000064.1:0-14490 GCA_963607915.1 bacterium | reverse complement strand
AATATTCCGTGACAATCTCAATAGCCCTCAATGGATTGGCGCGGACGGAAGTTTTTATCAACATGGCGGTGTTGATAAATTTCAGAGGACGGAAGGCAGTTTTATTTTGCAGAACCGAAAATTGTGCATAGCTTTGTGACCCGGTTAGCAAAATCTTATCTATTCTATGTCAAAATCACAGAATCAACAGCCGGTTTATGACGCAAGGACATTGGGCAAACCGAAAATGCTCACTCTCGGATTGCAGCACATGTTCGCAATGTTCGGCGCAACTGTTCTGGTACCTGCAATCACAGGTCTTCCAGTCTCCACCACCCTCCTCTTCGCAGGAATCGGTACTCTCATCTTCCACCTCATCACAAAGTTACAGGTTCCCGCATTCTTAGGTTCATCGTTCGCATTCATCGGAGGCTACCTCTCCGTGGTCGAAATGGGAAAGGACTTGGGACTGACATCTGAACAGTCACTGCCTTATGCCTGCGTCGGCGTTGCCTGCGCAGGTTTTTTGTATTTCATCCTCGCCGGGCTGTTTGCGGCCTTCGGAGCGAAGAAAGTGATGAAATACTTCCCGCCTGTGGTGACCGGCCCGATCATCATCTGCATCGGTCTCATCCTCTCGGGTTCTGCCATCCAGAACTGCCAGAGCAACTGGTGGATCGCCCTGCTCGCAATCGCAATCATCGTGGCCTGCAACATCTGGGGACGCGGTATGATACGCATCGTGCCGATTCTGCTCGGCGTTCTCGGCTCCTACGCCGTGGCGGCCTGCTGCGGTCTCTGTGATTTCTCCACAGTCAAGGAAGCCGCCTGGGTCGGTCTTCCGATACACCGCGCCAACACCGTCCTCGCGATTTCCGACACGAAACAGTGGGGACTGCTCACCAGCGCGATAATCACGATTATGCCTATCGCCCTCGCGACGATGATCGAGCACATCGGAGACATCTGCGCGATTTCCTCCACGACGGGAAAGAACTACCTCGAGAAGCCTGGTCTGCACCGCACGCTCATCGGCGACGGCCTCGCGACCGCTATCGCCGCCCTTTTCGGAGCGCCTGCAAATACGACCTACGGAGAGAACACCGGAGTTCTCAACCTCACCAAGGTCTATGACCCGAGGGTGATCAGGATTGCCGCAGTCTTCGCGATACTCTTCTCCTTCTGCCCGAAATTCTCCGCAGCCATCAGCGCGATGCCGGCCGCAACAATCGGAGGCGTTTCGCTCATACTCTACGGAATGATTTCGGCAGTCGGCGTGCGCAATGTCGTCGAGAACAAGGTGGACTTCACCTCTTCACGCAATGTCATCATCGCGGCCATCATCCTCGTGCTCGGCATCGGAATCAACTACGGCATCCCGGGCGGCAGCATCGACCTCGGCTTCACGAAGCTCTCCGGCCTTGCAGTCGCGGCTCTCGTGGGAATCATCCTCAATGCGGTGCTTCCTGGCAAGGACTATGAGTTCGGTACGGATGCGCAGGGGGATACTGCGGTGAACTTCGACGGCAACACCAACAGGGTTGTCGAATAAAGGGGTTGTCGAATAAAGGGGCACGTCTGGCTGCGTTGCGCGGCTTGTCATAATCCTCACAACCGAAAGGTTGCTCCGGTTATTCCTGCGCCGTGCGCCTTGCATCCGCACCCCTTTCTTCAACAACCTCCCCGCACGGGATATTATGTGCCCAGACAGCCGCCCGCACGGGGTAATATGGACACAAACAACCGTCCACATAGGAAACTATGACACACCAAAAATTTCAAAATAATTCAATTTCAGGTATGAAGAAATTAATTCTTACGGGCGCAATCGCCCTCCTCCCGCTCTGCGCGTTCGCCCAGAACGTACAGTTCCACTATGACTTCGGTCACAACATCTACGACGGCAAAAACGCCGACAAGAACCTGTCTTCACGCGGTCACATCACCACCACCGTGGAAATGTTCCGTCCGGACTCCTGGGGAAGCACCTACTTCTTCATCGATATGGACTACCTCAGCAGCGACAAGGCGGCAAATGCCAAGTATGCAGGTGTACAGGGAGCCTACTGGGAGATTTCCCGCGAGTTCTGCTTCTGGCAGGACACCAAGATGGACTGGCTTGCGGCCCACGTCGAGTATGACGGCGGTCTGAACACAACCTCGCTCACATTCAACAACGCCTGGCTTGCCGGTCTCGCCTACAACGGGCACTCCAAGGACTTCAGCAAGACCTGGTCTCTTCAGGTTCTGTACAAGGGCATCCCGTACAAGACCAAGATTAACGGGAAAAGAGGTGTGCCTACAGAAGATGAAAGCGGGAACACGACGATTTCCGACAACGAATACACGACTCACGGCTGGGAGCACGGATTTCAGATTACCGGAGTGTGGGGCATAAACTTCGCCCACAACTGGTGCACCTTCTCCGGCTTCTTCGATTTCTGGAAGGAGTACCGCTCATGGCAGGGCGGACTCGATGAGAGCGGCAAGCCTAAGGGCACACGCTTCATCTTCCTTTCCGAGCCGCAGTTCTGGGTCAACCTCAACCAAATCAAGGGGATGGAGAAGTTCAACCTGAGCCTCGGCGGCGAGGTGGAGCTTTCATATAACTTCGCGGGAACAGGATTCTTCTGCATTCCTACCCTTGCCGCGAAATGGACATTCTAGTGAAATCGAATTAAGGGACGCGTCTGGCTGCGTTGCGCGGCTTGTCATAATCCTCATATTTGTCATTTCGGACGGAGATGGATTTCTTTCCCGCATCCGTCCGGAATGACAGGTGTTTTTCTTTTTTTTACGGTCGGCGGAGACCATAAACCCGCGCTCCGTTTCCGCAATGGTGTGTGAAGGAGACGGGACTGTTCCTACTGAATTTTATATTCTGGATCTTATATTAGTTGACAATGAACAAGTTCATACAGAAAGCTTTCGGCTTGGACCCGAAAGTCACAAACATCAAGACTGAAATCGTGGCGGGAATCACGACATTCCTCACGATGTCCTACATCCTCGCCGTCAACCCAGGCATCTTCTCAGCTCTTCCGGGAATGCCTACCGGTTCGGTGTTCACCGCGACCGCACTCGCAGCCATCGTCGGCACGCTCGTGATGGCTCTCTACGCCAAGAAACCTTTCGCACTCGCTCCGGGAATGGGACTCAACGCATTCTTCGTCTACACCGTCTGCATCGGGATGGGTTACAGCTGGCAGTTCGCCCTCACGGCCGTGCTCATCGAAGGAATCATCTTCATCCTTCTGACTGTCACCAACGTACGCAAATGGATCATCGATGCCATCCCGGTTTCAATCAAGAAGGCGATTGGCTGCGGAATCGGACTCTTCATCGCATTCATCGGCCTCAAGAACGCAGGCATCATAGTTTCCAACGATGCGACTGCGGTTGCGCTCGGCGACATAACCCACGGAGCGGCCCTGCTCGCCGTCATCGGCATCATACTCACCGGATTCCTCGTGGTGAAGAAAGTTCCGGGAGCGCTGCTCATCGGTATGATTGCCACCGCCGCCCTCGGTCTCCTCATCAAGGACCCGACCACCGGAGAACACATAACGAAATTCAACGGAGTGGTCGCCATGCCGGACTCCATTGAACCGATATTCTGCAAATTCGAATGGGAACACGTCCTTTCGCTTGACATGTTCGTGGTGATGTTCACATTCATGTTCATCGACATGTTCGACACCATCGGGACCGTGGTCGGGGTGAGCACGAAAGCCAAGATGATTGACGAGAAAGGGAACATCCCGGGCATCAACAAGACTCTCATGGCGGATGCCATAGCAACCGTGGCGGGAGCCTGCTTCGGAACTTCCACGACCACGACCTATGTCGAAAGCGCTTCAGGTGTGGCACAGGGCGGCCGCAGCGGTCTCACCGCATTCTCCGCAGCCGTATGCTTCGCCATCGCGCTCTTCTTCTCCCCTATCTTCCTCGCCATCCCTGGCGCCGCTACCGCTCCGGTGCTCGTGATTGTCGGCGTGTTCATGATATCCCCAATCCGCGACATCGACTTCGAGAACTACTCTGAGGCCATCCCGGCATTCATCACGCTCATCGCGATGCCGCTCTGCTACTCCATCTCAGACGGCATAATGCTCGGTATGATTTCCTTTGTCCTCATCAACCTGCTCGCAGGCAACTTCAAGAAAATCTCGGTTACGGCCTATGTGCTCGCGGCGATTTTCGTAGCCAAGTACATCTTCCTGTAGATAGGAATTGACAGACATAATCATTAAATTTGCGGGTTGCCGTACATTCCCCCACCGGAATAAGCGGCAACCTGCGATTTGTTTTTACATAACTATACTGACATTCAGGCATATGAAAATAGCTGTAGCGGGAACGGGATATGTGGGACTGTCGATTGCGACACTCCTCAGCCAGCACAACAGAGTCACGGCGGTTGACATAATCCCGGAAAAAGTCGAAAAAATTAACAGGCGCATCTCGCCGATTCAGGACGAATACATCGAGAAATATCTTTCCGAAAAGAAACTCGACCTGACGGCGACCACGGACGGGCGGACTGCCTACCGCGATGCGGAATATGTCGTCATCGCCGCCCCGACCAACTACGACAGCCAGAGGAACTTCTTCGACACCTCAGCGGTGGAGGCTGTGATAAGCCTCGTGCTGGAAGTGAACCCGCACGCCATAATGGTCATTAAATCGACCATCCCCGTGGGCTACACGGAAAGCGTCCGCCACAAGTTCAACACGGAGAACATCATCTTTTCGCCGGAGTTCCTGCGCGAGAGCAAGGCGCTCTACGACAACCTCTACCCGAGCCGCATCATCGTCGGCCGGCCGGAGGGGGACGCCAGACTCGACAGGGCGGCACGAGTGTTCGCGCACCTGCTTCAGGAAGGGGCGCTCAAGGAGAACATCGACACGCTCTTCATGGGAACCACCGAGGCGGAGGCCGTGAAACTCTTCGCGAACACTTTCCTCGCGCTGAGGGTGAGCTACTTCAACGAACTTGACACCTATGCGGAGATGAAGGGGCTTGACACCAAGGCCATCATCAACGGGGTCTGCCTCGACCCGCGCATCGGCAGCCACTACAACAACCCTTCGTTCGGCTACGGCGGCTACTGCCTCCCGAAGGACACCAAGCAGCTGCTCGCGAACTATCAGGATGTGCCCGAGAATCTGATTCAGGCCATCGTGGAGAGCAACCGCACCAGAAAAGACTTCATTTCGGACCAGGTGCTCGCCAAGGCCGGATGGTACGGCTACTCTGAAAACAACGAGTATGTCCGCCCGGGAAAAAGGGCTGCGGACGGGAAACGGGACTCCGCCGTCCCGCCCGAGCCGCCCGTTGTCGGGGTCTATCGTCTGACGATGAAGTCCAACTCGGACAATTTCCGCCAGAGCGCGATTCAGGGGGTGATGAAGCGCGTCAAGGCGAAGGGGGCGAAGGTCATAGTCCATGAACCCACGCTTGAGGACGGCTCCATGTTCTTCGGCAGCGAGGTGGTGAACGATCTCGCGAGGTTCAAGGAGCTTTCGTCGGTCATAATCACGAACCGCTACGATGTCAGCCTCGACGATGTGAAAGAAAAGGTCTACACCCGCGACATCTTCGAGCGGGATTAGCGGCGCGGAGAGTTCAGCGAGGACCAGCAGGCGGTTTCGCAGAGAGCGCCCGGATGACAAATAGTCAGAGTTTTCGGACATATTGACACGGAAAACTGACAAAATGTCTGATTATCAAATATTTATCCCATCGGCATCGGATTTGAAAACATCTCTGTCGTGTCCGGGTAAGTCCAACGGGGCTGAGGGACACGAAGAGGGTCCGCCGGAGACGGAGACACGGAAAGCGGACAATGTATGACAAATTAAAAAATTGATATTATGATGCCTATTATGAAATCACAGAACTGGTTGCCTGATTTGTTCAACGATTTGTTCGACCTTGACGACAGGGTTTTTGTACCGCAGTACAGACACGCTTCATCAACACCGGCAATCAATGTAATCGAACGCGACAATGAATACGAAGTCGAGGTTGCGGCTCCGGGAATGACCAAGGACGATTTCAAGATCAACCTCACTCAGGACAACGAACTTGTAATCAGCCTTGAGAAGAAGACCGAGAAAGGCGGCGACAACGAAAACAAGGAGTGCGACAAGAAAGAATGCCACAAGAAACACGGGCAGTATCTGCGTCACGAGTTCTCCTACACCTCATTCCGTCAGAGTTTCACTCTTCCTGAGACGGTCAATGCCGAGAAGATTGCCGCAAAGATGGAACACGGCGTACTGAAAATAGAGTTGCCTAAGAAAGAGGTCGTAAAGGAAGTTCCGAGCGACAGGGCGATTGAAATCAAATAAGCGTTCCCGAAACAAGGGACGCTGAAAAAGCAACATGAAAGTTCGAAGGGGGTGACCGAAAAGTCACCTCCTTTTTTAATTTCTCAACCCCCAGTCACTTCGTGACAGCCCCCCGACATCTGAAATAGGGCACTGGGGACCGTATTCCCCAGACCCCTTGAGTCGCTTCGCTCCAATTTCAGGGGCTTTGGGGCCGCCCTGTAATATTCCGTTTCCCCATCCCTCCGCCTTTCACAAAAAATTCCTAACTTCGCGGGATATATCGGGACATATGAATATGTCAAAAATATGATATGGAGATATAAATATATCGGGACATACAACATTTCAACATCATGACGGTAAAGAAAAAAATCATTCTGTGGACGACATCGGTGATTCTGGTGCTCCTCGCGGCATTCTGCTATTTCAAGTTCTACTATGTCTTCGGTGAAGGCGTGAAGGCCGGTGAACTCAACTTCGTGGTTTACAAAGGCTATCTGTGGAAGACATACGAAGGACGCGCAATTCAGGCCGGTTTCCAGAAAGGGGCGAAGGGTTCCACGGCGGCGGTCCAGTCCTATGAATTCGATTTCTCCGTCGCAGACAAAGCCATAGCAGACACGCTTATGCGCTGCAGCGGCCGCAGCGTCCAGCTCCACTACAAGGAGTACCTCGGCGCGCTGCCGTGGAGAGGCCAGCAGAAATACATCGTCGACCGCATAGTTTCCGTTGATTAATGAAAAAAATCCTTTTTCTTGTCGCTGTTCTCGGCGGAACCTGCCTTGAACTGACCGCCCAGCCGGGGGTGTTCGCCGTGCACGAAGCTTCCGGAACAGAGAGGAGGCTGACCATGGAGGAGGCCGTGCTCGGAAAGGGGCTGCGGGTGAAATTCCCCGAATTTGAATGGCTCAAGAGAGAGCGGAAGGCGGAGCGGGCCATAAGTGAAAGGGTTGACGGGCTGTCGCAGATCTGCGTCGACGGGAAGGTCATAGTCAAGGCCGAAGAACCGGGAATCGTCTATGGGGAGACGGTGAGCCGCAACGAGTTCGGGATAGACGGCGGACTTTTCTGGTCGCCGGACAGCCTGAAGCTGGCGTTCGGCACACGCACGGGTACGCTGCACACGATAAAGTATCCTATGGCGGGGATGACCTCTGAACTGATAAGCCTCGGAGTCTGTGACCTGCGCGACGGAAGCATAAGATATATGGATGTCACCGATTTCACCCCGGAGCGCTACCTCACGAACATCAGCTGGACTCCGGATTCGGAAAGCATTCTCATCCAAGTGCTTGCGCGGAACCAGAAGGAGATGCGCCTCAACCGCTACGATGCGGCCACCGGAGAGTTTCTCGGCACGGTTCTCACGGAGACGAATGACAGATATGTCGAGCCGAGCGACCCTGTACGCTTCATCAGAGACGGCAAGGCCGCGCACGGGCGCTCCGCCGCGCAGTTCATCTACCGCACCGACAATCGCGACGGATTCCGCAATCTCTACCTCTGCGACCTTTCCGGCCGCGTGGAACGTCTAACGAAGGTTGACGCGGATGTGGAATATATATCCAATGACGGGAAGTGGGTCTATTACTATTCCTCCGAGGTCAGCCCGATTGAAAGACACATTTTCAGAACGCCGCTGCGCCGGAACGCCCGGGGAGAATTCTCAATCCCGGCGAAATCCGCCCCCGAGCGGCTCACGGAAGAGGCCGGCTGGCACGACGTGCTGAAACTTGACAGCGAATCCGGCGTGCTCTACGAGATGTACAGCAGCCTCAACGTCCCATATACGGTGCAGAAAATCGCGCTCGGCGGAAAGACGGAAAGGAACGGAATCCCCGCCAAATCCGGGAAGAAAGACGGGAACCTCAAATCCCGGAAGGAAGTCCTTTTCCGTGCCGAAGACCCGTCCGGGCAGTTCGGATTCTGCGAGATAGACCTCGGAACGGTGAAGAGCGCGGACGGCCGATATGACAATTACTACCGCCTCATAAAACCGAAGGATTTCGACCCTGCGAAGAAATATCCCGTCATCCTCTATGTCTATGGCGGACCGCACTCGCAGCTCGTGAACAATTCGTGGCTCGGGCTGCTGCGCTACTGGGAAATGCTTATGGCACAGCGGGGCTGCCTCGTCTATGTACAGGACAACCGGGGCACGCTCTACCGTGGCGCGGAGTTCGAGAAGGCAATCTGGAGAAACTGCGGCAAGGCGGAGATGGAGGATCAGATGGTGGGGATTGAGATGCTGAAGAGCCTGCCCTATGTCGATGCGGACAGAATCGGGGTGCACGGCTGGAGCTACGGCGGTTTTATGACCATTTCGCTGATGACGACCTATCCCGAGACTTTCAAAGTCGGTGTCGCCGGAGGACCGGTGATAGACTGGAAATGGTACGAGGTGATGTACGGGGAAAGGTATATGGACAGTCCGGATGTCAATCCCGAAGGCTATGAAAGCACAAGCCTCATCGGCAAGGCAGAGAACCTGAAAGGCAAACTGCTCATCTGCCAGGGAGCAATCGACGACACGGTCGTGTGGGAGCACAGCCTGAGCTTCATACAGAAGTGCATAGACCTTGAGATTCCGGTCGATTACTTCCCCTACCCCACTGCCAAGCACAATGTATTCGGCCGCAACCGCATCCATCTGATGGACAAGGTCACGGCCTACTTCGACGACTATCTGTAACAGAAACTGCAGCGGAATCTTTTACGGGATCCATTCCTGGAGCGGGAAACCCCCATTCCGGAGCTACATACCGTTCCGGCTACATACGCTCAGGAAGTCTGATGCCCAGGATGTCCATCGCCTTCGTGAGGACGCGGGCAATCAGTTCTATGAGACGGAGGCGGAACGCGAGCACGGCCTTGTCCTCCTCACGCAGAATCGGCGTGTCGTGATAGTACTGGTTGAACTCCTTGGCAAGCTCGTAGGCATAGTTCGCCACGACTGCCGGGGAATGCGCCTGTCCGGCTTCCGCAATCTTGTTCGGGAAGTTGTTGAGTATCTTCACGATGCGCACTTCCTTCGGACTGAGTTCCACATTTTCAGGGGCTGCTGCCCAATCAATGCCCTGCGCCCCCGCCTTGCGGAGGATTGATTTGATGCGGGCGTGGGTGTATTGGATGAACGGACCCGTGTTGCCGTTGAAATCTATGCTCTCCTTCGGGTCGAAAAGCATCGTCTTGCGTGGATCGACCTTGATTATGAAGTATTTGAGAGCGCCGAGAGAAAGCATCCTGAACAGCTCGTCCTGCTCCTCCGGAGTCATATCGTCAAGTTTGCCTAGTTCGAGGGAAGTCTCCTTCGCGGTGTTGTACATCTTCTCGAGAAGATCGTCCGCATCCACCACTGTCCCCTCGCGGGACTTCATCTTGCCCTCGGGCAGTTCCACCATTCCGTAGGAAAGATGGTAGATGCTGTCGGACCAGTCGAAGCCGAGTTTCTTGAGTATGAGCTTCAGCACCTGAAAATGATAGTTCTGCTCGTTGCCGACGACATAAATCAGCTCGTCGAGACTGTATTCCTCGAAACGCCGCTCGGCCGTGCCGAGATCCTGAGTCATATAGACGGATGTCCCGTCGCTGCGCAGAAGCAGTTTCTTGTCAAGCCCGTCGGCGGTGAGGTCACACCACACGGAACCGTCGTCGTGGCGTTCGAATATCCCCATATCCAGCCCCTTCTGCACCAGAGCCTTTCCGAGCAGATAGGTCTGAGACTCGTAATATATTCTGTCAAAGGATATTCCAAGGTCGGAATATGTCTTGTCGAAGCCCTGATAGACCCAGGAGTTCATCTTCTCCCACAGGGCGCGGACCTCCGGATCCCCCTGCTCCCACTTGAGCAGCATCTCCTGCGCCTCCTTCAGGCTCGGAGCGTTCTTCTCGGCATCTTCTTTCGACATTCCGCCGGCCACAAGTTCCTCGACCTCCTTCTTGTAGATGTCGTTGAAGGCCACATAGCAGTCGCCCACAAGGTGGTCGCCCTTCTTGCCGGAAGTCTCCGGAGTCGCGCCTTCCGCGGTCTTGAGCCAGGCCAGCATTGACTTGCAGATGTGGATTCCACGGTCGTTCACCAGATTGACTTTCAGCACCTTGTGGCCGTTAGCCTCAAGAAGTCGGGAAACCGACCAGCCGAGCAGGTTGTTGCGCACGTGCCCCAGATGGAGCGGCTTGTTCGTGTTCGGAGAGGAGAACTCGACCATAATGGTCTTTCCCGTCGGGGGAAGCTGGCCGAAATCAGCCTGCGAGAACGCCTCCGCGAAGACTTCGTTCCAGTAGATGTTGGAAAGCGAGAGGTTCAGAAAGCCCTTGACGGTGTTGTAGCCGCCGACTTCCGGAACATTCTCCGTCATCCACTTCCCTATCGCGTCGCCCGTGGCCTCGGGGGCGAGGTGCGACATCTTCAGAAGAGGGAAGGTCACAAGCGTGTAGTCCCCCTCGAATTCTTTTCTTGTAATCTGCACCTGAAGGAGAGAAGCATCCACTTCCGCACCCCACAACTGCCTGACCGCCTCAGCCGCGCTGCCGGCGATAAGTTTTTCCGGTGTCAATGCCATTTTATCGGATTTACAAATACAAAACAAACTCACTTAATCCACACGGCCGGCACATCTGCCGGCTTCCCGGACGAAGTGAGAAAAATTCCGGGGCGGCTACCCCAGATATCCCTTGAGCAATTTGCTTCTGGAGTTGTTCTTCAGCTTGCGTATCGCCTTCTCCTTAATCTGGCGCACGCGTTCGCGGGTGAGTCCGAACCTCTCGCCGATTTCCTCAAGGGTCATCTCCTGACAACCTATGCCGAAAAATGACTTGATGATCTCCCTTTCACGAGGGGCGAGCGTCGAGAGGGCGCGTTCAATCTCCCTGTTGAGCGATTCGTTGACAAGCCCCCTGTCCGCGTTCGGAGAATCAGGGTTTATGAGCACGTCAAGAAGACTGTTGTCCTCGCCCTCGACAAACGGTGCGTCCACAGAGACGTGACGGCCTGAAACACGCATAGTGTCGGCAATCTTGTCCTTAGGAACGTCTATCATCTCGGCGAGCTCCTCATTGGACGGCTGGCGCTCATTCTCCTGCTCGAACTTCTGGAGAGCCTTGTTGATCTTGTTCAGCGAACCCACCTGATTGAGCGGAAGGCGCACGATTCTCGACTGCTCGGCAAGAGCCTGGAGAATCGACTGGCGAATCCACCACACGGCGTATGAAATGAACTTGAAACCTCGCGTCTCATCGAATTTCTCTGCCGCCTTGATGAGTCCGAGATTGCCCTCGTTGATGAGGTCGGGCAGACTGAGTCCCTGATTCTGATACTGTTTCGCGACGGAAACCACGAATCTGAGATTTGCACGGGTAAGTTTTTCAAGAGCGGCCTGATCTCCTTTGCGGATGCGCTGGGCAAGCTCCACTTCCTCCTCCACCGTAATCAAATCTTCCTTACCAATCTCCTGGAGGTACTTGTCAAGCGAGGCCGACTCACGGTTAGTAATTGATTTTGTAATCTTCAGCTGTCTCATCTATCGCAATGCTTATTTAAACTCCACTTCAAAAGTCTGCTCCGCACCGTCGCGGATGACCTTGACACTCGTCTTGTCGCCCGGGTGGAAATTGTTCACGGCCTCCTGAACAGACGCCGAGCCGGAAACCTTCACATTTCCTATCTCCACAAGAACATCGCCGGGCTTCAGACCCGCGGCATCAGCCGCGCCGTCTTTCACGACATCCGCTATATATACGCCGTTTACAGACGAAAGTTTCAGATTTCTCGCGATTTCATCATTCACCGGAGCCATCGAGATTCCAAGCATCGCGCGGTGAACCGTGCCGTAGCTCATCAGGTCGTCGGTGATTCGCTTGACTATATTGGACGGAACCGCAAAAGAATAGCCTGAGTAAGAGCCTGTCTGTGAGATGATTGCGGTGTTGACTCCGACAAGCTGCCCCTCCTTGTTCACAAGCGCTCCGCCACTGTTGCCTGGATTCACCGCCGCGTCCGTCTGGATGAACGACTCAATCTTGAACTCTCCCGAGTAGTGCGGCATAGTACGCCCCTTCGCGCTGACGATTCCGGCGGTGATGGTCGAGCGGAGGTCATACGGACTTCCGATTGCAATCACCCATTCGCCGAGACGGAGCTTGTCAGAGTCGGCAAGCGGAACAATCGGCAGACCGTTCTCCTCAATCTTGATGAGGGCGACATCCGTTGCCGGGTCGGTCCCCACGAGGGTTGCAGGGTAGGTCTGGTTGTTGTTCAGGGTGACCTCGATGGACTTCGCACCGGCAATCACGTGGTTGTTCGTCACGATGTAGCCGTCCTCGCGGATGATGACTCCGGAGCCGCTGCCCTGAACCTCGCGTGAATGCGGGATGCCCTCATAGCCGAAGAAGAAGCGGAAGAGCGGGCCGGCGCTGGTCACGACCTGCTGGGTGGCGGTGACACGCACATATACGACGGCATCGACGCAGGTCTCGGCCGCGAAGGTGAAGTCCGGCCAGTTGTCATTTGAAAGATCTACGGTTCTGAATTTCACGCCCGATTCAGCCACGTTCGGCTGCACTGCGGATTCAGTCTGATTTCCGCTGCATTTGACGACGACAAAAGCCGCGACAGCCCCGCAGAGGGCGGATATCACGGCATATAATATCCCTTTTTTCATAAATCTGTATTTATATTTTTGTATTTCACATTTCTGCACGACACGACACCGTCCTCCGTGAGTTTCGGAATGTCGGAATGCCCGCGATTTTTCTACAAGAATCATACAAAGCGGGGCATTCTTTCATAAAAAAGTTTGATTTCCTCGGGCAAAACCGATGTTTATGAAGTTTTTTGGTTATATTTGTGAGTTATATGCGCCATCGTCTGCCATTTTTGACATGGTGGGGCATATATTTGAAGATGTGACAATTAAAATTTTTACGAAATGAATTTCATCATATCAAGCTCTGACCTGCAGAAGGCAGTCACGGCTGTTTCCAAGGCCATTCCGGCGAAATCGGCTCTCCCGATACTCGAAGATTTCCTTTTCGAGCTGGACCAGACAGGTCTGCGGATTACGGCATCCGACTCGGAACTTACCCTGAGAACGGAAATCGAGCCTGAAAGCATCGTTGAAACGGGGCGCATGACAGTGCCGGCCAAGCACATCATGGATCTGCTCAAGGAACTTCCCGATCAGCCTCTGACACTCCGGACTGTCAGCGACAGCGCGTTCGAGTGCAGCTGGGCAAGCGGGGCGTCCACACTCCCCTACAGACCCGCGGACGACTATCCGCAGATTACGGGCACGGACGAGACCGCGGTGAAACTCAGATTCCCCGCAGCGGCGCTCGTGGAAGGCATCACAAACACAATTTACGCCACAGCAGACGATGAAATCCGTCCGGTGATGAACGGAATATTCTTCGACATCGACACGGAATCGACGACGCTCGTGGCATCAGACGCGCACAAGCTCATATGTTATACGACCTATGGCGTGGATGCATCGGAGAAGTCCTCGTTCATACTCCACAAGAAACCGGCAGCCATCCTCAAGGGAATCCTCGGGAAGGATGCGGGTGATGTCCTGATTTCGTTCGATGCGAAGAATGCGGAGTTCCGTTTCGACCAGACAATCGTCATCTGCCGCCTCATCGTGGGCAAATATCCTAAATACCGTGAGGTTATCCCGCAGAACAACTCGAATGTGCTCAAAATTGACAGGCTTCAGTTCCTCAACACCATAAGGCGAGTTTCCGTCTGCGCGAACAAAGCGTCGAACCATGTGAAACTCGAGATGTCCGACGGCGCGATAGAGGTGTCGGCACAGGATCTCGGGTTCTCGATTGCCGCGCACGAAAAGATTGCCTGCAGCTACGAGGGGGCTCCGCTGACAATCGGATTCAAGTCGCCTTTCATGATTGAGATTCTTTCGAATTTCAGCTGCGGGGAGCTTGAGATGCGGTTTTTGGATGACAAGAGAGCGGCGCTTGTCCTGCCGGCCGAGAATGAGGAGGAGCGGGGGAAGTTGTGCGGGATTATTATGCCTATCATGATAGCCTGAGCCTGATTCCATAAAACGGGAATCTGCGGCGTTGGACTGCGACAAATAAAATCCTCACAACCGTCAGGTTGCTCCGGTTTTATTTTCTTGTCCGCCTTGCATCTCCCCATTTTATGAAATCAGG
>CAVDEO010000063.1:6715-14580 GCA_963607915.1 bacterium | reverse complement strand
CCCTCACTGACAGAGCCAGAATCTGTAGTGCTACCATTACACCATATCTCAATGTCTGTCCCAAATTTGGGATTGCAAAGGTACAAAGGTTTTGTTAATATGCAAGGGAAAATTTCAATTTTTTGCAGCATTTTCGTTGCGGCGGCGTGACGGAACCCGACCGAAACACTACGGGAGCCGGTCAGAAGCTGTATGTGAGCATGAAATCTACCGAGAAAGGGCGGATGTAGGTGCCGGACATCAGGTAGCCGTTCAGAAGGGAGGCGTCGGTAATCGTGTCCGCGATGTCGATGCTGCCCTTCGCGCCGTTCTGGAAAAGGAAGTTCACGGCATTGACGGAGAGCTTCAGGGAATTGAGGATGTCCCAGTCAATCCCGGCGAAAGTCTCCCAGTGGCCGTTGAACCAGGCGAGATTCGTCCTGCTGGCATACTGGCGGCTGAAATATCTGACGCTCGCCCAAGTCCGGACCTTCTTCCATCGGTAGGACGGATTCAGTTCGAGCATCACCTTGGATATGCCCGTCACGCAGTTCCCGGTGTAATCGACCACGGCCCTGGAGCCGTCGCTGAACACGAACTCGTTGCTGTAGTTCCTGTATTTCGGGTCCTGCCATGTGGCAAGCAGGTGCATGTTGAATCCCTTGTAGTGAAAGTTCATGTCCCCCGTCACTCCTAATGTCCCGATTCCGTACTGGGCTGTCCAGGGAATGGTCTCACTGACACCGGCAATCTGCTTGGTGACGGTCATTACCTGAGCCGCGTCCCAGTTCGTGATGTACGAGACAACGGCCGTCGCGTCCATCCAGCGGTTGTCATACATCAGGCCTCCCCTCGCGAAAGCGTTGCCAATAGGCCGCGTGCTCGGGATGGTAGCGTTGCGGAAATAGCGTGCAGTCTTTCCCGTCAGTCCGTAGAATCCCTCCGCCATAAGATAGAGCCTGTCAACCGTCCTGAGCTTGACGTGCTCCGACACCGACCAGTCCAGCGACCGAAGAGGCAGAGAGTGAATCTCGCACATCTCGGGACTGTTCACGAAAAATCCGTTGACGCGGCTGTTCTTCGTGTCTCCGTCCAGTCTCGCGGCCGTGCGGATGTCCTGAAACTGCGGCTTTAGACGCACGCCCGTCCTCATGAGAAACCGGCTTGAGGGCATCCAGTCGTGTATGGCATAGAATGCCGCCATATACCTTTTCGCCGTGAAATACTGTCCGCTCCTGTTGAAGTTCCATGTCGTCTGCCCGTCCTTCAGCAGCCTCGAAGGGGAATCCTCCACCGTATGCGCGAGCGTGAAGCTTGAACCCGCCTCGTACTGGTCAGAATAGATGGCCGAGGCTCCCAGACGGAACCTGTGCCTTTTCAGGGAGCGTTCCGCGGTCAGAAGCAGCTCCGAGTCAAGGGTATGGTAGCTGTCGATATGAATCTGTCTGTTCTGGACATATCCGCTGAAAGCCCCGTCCGTCCCGGCGAGGGAGAAGCCTCCGTCCGCGTCAGTCCTGTCTATTCCGGCTATAGAAGAGCGGACTCCGGTGCTCGGCTGCATCCGGCATATATGGAGATTCGCGCCCAAGTCCCAGCCTGAAAGGATGCAGCTGCCCTTTAGAGTTACATCGTGCAGCAGCCTCCGGTTCATCTTCCCGAGCCTGCCCGAAAGCCTCTCCCCGGAAACGACATCGACATACTCGACATAATCGTCCGCGGGAAAATAGCAGCTGCGGCCTATCTTAAAGCCGTTGAACTCCCCTGTCGAGCCGTCCCCGCAATATGTGAAGGGCGCGGCATTGTAGCCGCTCTCGCCGGCGTCGTTGCAGAGTGAAAAACGGTAAATAAGATCAAGAGACGCATTCTTCCACCGTTTCGACAGCGAACTCTGGTAAATCTGGCGCTGCTCCACGAACTTCCGCGACGGGGCATTGACATCGGTAGGGTCATAGCTCACGAATGCTCCCGCCGAAAAATACCAGCCCTTTGACAAGGGACCGCTGACGTTTCCGTCAAACCTTATCAGCCCGTTGGTTGAAGAGCCGGCCGTGAAGATTCCGGAAAGCCTGTCCGAGCCGAGGCGGGTCCTGGAGTCGAGCACCACGGCAATCTCGCCGGTGCGGATTACCGCATCAACGAGGCTGATAGTTCCGTTCTGGCTGTAGGAATTGCCGCCGGCCCAGTGCCAGTAGCCTTTCAGGATGCCCTGAGCGTGCTTCGTGCCGTCGATGTAGATGATGGCCCCGTTGCCGCTGTCGGGCAGGCCTATGTTGATTTCACGCGGAACCGATGCCGACTCGGCGTTCAGCATCATTCCCTTGTCGTCCTCTCCGCACAGGGCGGAAGGCAGCGAAAGCATGGACAGCGCCAGCAAACATCCCGTCAGCGCCGTCATTCCGTAATCTGTTTTCTGAGCCTCGTGCGCATTTCTTCCGAAATCAGCTGAGTATCCTTGTCAAGATATGCCCTGTATGCATCCATATTCTTCCTCATTTCGTCAATATAGACAAATATATTCCCCGGATCCTCCATTATGAAGTTCGGGCACTGCGATACCTTCAGGTACTCGACCGGCAGCATCAGCTTGCGGTCGGCCTTCCCCTGCTCGTTCTTGTAGGTCTCCGAAATGTTGCGGCACCGCAGGAAAATTTTCTGAAGCCCGTAGAGTTCAGCGTCGCTCCGTCCTTCAGGAAGAGTCAGCGTCACAACGACTTCCGAGTCCGAAGGGATGTCCTTCAGATACACGGTCGGGCATAGGCGGTAGGCCTCATACATCCATTTTCCCGCCTCGGGGAACCTCGACCGCGCAATTTCCATTCCATTGACAGCCACCCTTGACGGGGTGCGCGTGCAGGGAAAGCGGAGTTCAAGGGAACGTGTGGTCTTCATCCCGTCGTAGCGGCCTTCGCGCGGGCCGACCTTCAGCGTCACGAGGTTTTCCGTCCGCGTCTGGCTTATCCTTGTCAAGGCGTAGTCGGTGTCATAGCTGCGGCTGATTCCGTCGTCCTCGTAATGCACGAGTTCCCCGTCCGCTCCGGGGACTGCCGTCAGAACGATGGTGTCGCAGGCGTGCCGGGCGGTGCGCACCGAAGAAGGGTTCATAGGGATTATGGCTCCCGCCCTCGCGAACCACGGATTCTCGTCAATCGTATATTCCAGAGAAGCCTTCGTTCCTCCGCGGTACATCGTCCCTGTCGCCATGTCGAACCAGTCGTCGCCCTCCGGGAACCACATGTCGATTTTCGCCAGACCAGAAATGCTGTCGGCGGGAGAGGCGACACAGGTTGCGAGAATGTCGTCGCCGAACATGAACTCGCGGCGGAAGGAATATGCCTCCTCGGACTCAGGATGATTGTAGTAGAGAGGGTAGCACATCGCGATGCCCGTGTCGTAGTTCCTGCGTGCCGCATTGTATATATAAGGTATGAGGGCGTAGCGGAGATGGAAGGCATCAATCATCTGAAACATATAGTCCGGGAAGAGCCACGGGTAGCGGAGTATGGAGGGATGCTTGGTCGGATGAATCTTGTAGAGCGGCGAGAACACCCCGTACTGGAGCCAGCGGGTGTATCTCTCCGGATTCGTCGTGCCCTGATGCCTGTGGAACATGTGTCCGCCGAGGTCGTGTCCCCAGTAGCCGTAGCCGACATTCGCGGAAGTAGCCGTAAACTCGGGCTGGTATTCAAGTGATTCCCAGGTGATTATGGTGTCGCCCGAAAAGCCCAGCGGGTAGCGGTGCGAGCCGAGCCCTCCCCAGCGGTGGTAGATGAAGGGGCGGAGTTCGGGGTGGTTGTCGCGGGCGTAGTTGAAGAAGACATGGTTAAGCCAGAAGGTGTTGGAAAGTCCCTCGTTCCAGAGAGAGGTCTTCCACTGCTGCCAGTCCAGCCACCAGAAGTCATTGCCCTGCCGCTCAATCGGGGCGAGGACGGCGCTGTAGTAGGCATCGGCCCATTTCTTCTCGTCGATGCGGAACGGGACAGGCTCTCCCGGATGCTCCCAACCATAGGCCTTGCAGAAGCGGTCGTAGGGTTCCTCGTAGGGCTGGATGCCGGAGGCGGGGTGGAGGTTCAGCGCAACGCTCAGGCCTGCCCGGTGCGCCCAGCCGAACATGTTTTCGGGAGACGGGAACAGTTCCTTCTGCCAGGTGTAGCCCGTCCAGCCCTTGTTCTGCCCGAACTCGTCCTTTTCGGGATTGTTGCTCAGTCCCCAGGTCTCGTGCCAGTCCATATCTATAATCAGCACATCCACCGGAATGTCTATCGAGCGCAGCCTGGCGACGATGTCCCGCAGTTCGCTGTCAGAGTACTGCCAGTAGCGGCTCCACCAGTAGCCGAAAGCATAGCGGGGAGGAAGGGGTGCAGCGCCCGCCACCCTGGCCCAGTCGCCCATGGCCTTGCGGTACTCGTGTCCGTAGGCAAAGAGATAGAGGTCCTGACGCTTTCCCGAAGGCCGCGGAGTCACCCAGCCGCTGTCGTCGAAGAGGTAGTTCGCGCTGTCGTCAACCACCGACCAGCCGTCGCGGGAGAGAAGCCCGAGTTCAAGGCTGTCCTTGGGAAGAGTCCTTCCGTCGGCCTCGTCGAGAGTGCGTGCCGTGCCCATGAGGTTCCCGTCGGGAGACATTCCAGGACACCAGAGAGTCCGCCGTCCCGCCGTCATGAACTCGACCTCAAGATTGTCCGCCGAGAAGCTTCCGTTCCCCCTGTAGGTCAGTTTCAGGGCCGAGGTTTTCAGGACGAGCCGTCCGTGAGCCTTTTTCACGCTGAACTCCGGAACGGGAAGCCTCCTGTTTATGATTGCCAGCGAAGCGCGGTCCTCGAAAATCCCGTCCTCGCTCCATTCCATACGGACCAGCTGCGGGGTCAGGACCGTGAACCGTGCATTCCCGGCGGTCACGACGGCCTCCGGAGCCGCCTTGGGTTCTCCCTTAGTTTCCGGAGAGTGCACCGGCCCGGCGGCAAGCGGGACGGACATAAACAGGGACAGGACGAACAATATTACTTTCATTATTCTGAATTTTGAAAAATCATTTGTCTCAGATTAGGGATTTCCTTTGAGACAAGGATTCTATTGATTATATCTTCTTCTCGGCATGAAATCAGGATTTTCCTTCGGGACGGACACCCAGGCACCGATTTCAGTGCGTCCGGCCTCAACTTCAAGCCCCCATTCGGGAACCTCAATCACGGCACGGCCGTCCTTCTGCCGGAACTTTATCTCAGGTCTCACGACTTTTTCGCCGCTCTTCACAATCTTCACGGCGACGCCGGCCCAGTCAAATTCCGCCGGGAACATATATTCCCCGAAATATGCCTTCCTCTTGTGGTATCTCCGGCTCGTCTGCGTCCGTTCGGCATATTCAAGGAAACAGGGTTCAAGATAGCCCCCGTTCACCTCGAACGCGAAGAACCAGAAATCGTATCCGTAGGCCGAAAGCATCAGCTCGCCCTCGCGGTTCAGCCTTTCGGTGAACTGTCCCGGAGAAATGCCTATCCCGAAACGGTCCAGCGTGCTCCGGACATCCTTCACGCTCTCCTGCCGGCCGGTCAGATGCCAGAGGGTCGGAAACTGGTTATAGACGCACAGGGCAGTCATTCCCTTCTGGTCCGTGAAACCGTTTATAGGGTTGTAGGTGCCCGGGATGAAGAAAGTCGCGCGGGAGTTCTCGTCGATGCCGGACGCGCCTATGCAGTGGAGCTGCTGCCAGAAATAGTTCCCCCAGCCGGTCATCGTGCCGAGACCCGCGTCCCGGAGCTGATGGGACTTGAAGGTGAATGTCCGGCTGCCGGCCTTGCCCTCAAGTTCGAAGGGATATTTACGCTTGTCGCGGTATTTCAGCGCCTGTTTCGGAATCTCGTAGTCCTCAGGGGTGTTCACTATGAACGGAGAGCGGCAGTCCCCGCCCTTCTGACATTCCCGGTAGTCGCGGGCTGAACCCACCAGAGGGAGCTTCAGCAGAGGATGGGACGCGGCGATTTCGGATATGTAGGTCTCGTCGAGCACCTCCTTCACCTGAGCGCGGCGAAGCTTGTCACCGCAGTATCTCCAGACGTTCAGCAGGGACATGAAATCGACGTCGTCGTAGTGCGTGGACATGAACTCCCCGAAGGAATTGACCCGCCAGTTGTCGTAGAGCCGTGTCCATGCGGACTGAGCCATCCGCTTGAAGCGTTCGTCACCGGTTCTGTAGGCGATGAAGGTGTAGGCCTCCACGACCATGCAGGCGGCGTTGCTGTACTCTATGTCGGACCTGTTCACCGGAAAAACCTCCTCGGAGAACCGTCTCTCGGCGGCCACGGCAAGCCGTCCGCAGGCTTCGTTGAACTCCGCCCTCATGCCTTCCGACATCCTGTCCTGAAGGTCCCAGAGAGGGCCGTAGAAACTCGGTATCGCGAAAAGAGGCATGTTAAGATCCCTGTTCGGGCCTTCCTTCACCCAGCCCCAGCAGCCGTAGTTGCGGGAACTGATGTCCTTTTCCTGGTCTTCTATGATGCTGTGCAGCAGCCCCTCCGCCTCGGCGCAGGCTTCGGGCGAGCCGTCCTTGAGCAGTTCAACGGCACGCAGGGTGGCCTGGGTTATGGATTTTCCTTTCGGAATCGGAGCGTCGCCGGCGTGAAGGAGGCCGCCGATCCAGAGCACGAGCACAAGTGCGGCAAAAACAAGCTTTCTCATTGTTGTTCAGCATTTTCAGTGGAGCCGTCCGGTAATTCCGAGCTTGGGGATTCCGGACTTGTCCAGTATTTTGTTTCATAACTTGCCCCGACCTCCGCAGGAAGTTCCGCGGACTTGGGGAACCGGTTTTCGGCCGGGCGGCAGTCCCCGAGAAGGATGTCCTGAGCGCTTATTTTGGCATTGCAGCTGCCGCCGTTGCCGGTGAACTTGGATTTCGGACCGTAGGCCATAATGTAGTCGCCCACCTTGTTGGACCATGTGTCCGAGATGCTGACGGAAGCGTCCGCCGGACAGTTCTGGAGGACATTGGCAAGGTACATGTTCTTGATCGTGGCCGAATGCCAGAAGATGCAGCCTGAGACCGACAGGCTGCGGAAAGTCGTGGCGTCAATAAGTCCCTGAGTTCCGCTTCCCGGGCCTATATCGACGGAGGTGCAGCGCGAGAGCGAGATGTCGAGCTGGTCGAAGCGGTAGTTCGGATGGTAGAGGGCAACCAGTGCGCCGCGCTTTGCAAGGCGGGTCACGCCGTCGCTCCAGACATCGGTCTGCCCCGCCGCGAGAGTGGCCGGGGCGAACACGCAGTCGTTGAATGTCAGGCTCTTCAGATTCTGGACAGACTCGAACCATACGGAGGTCGGAGCATCCGGCTCAACAGTTGTCTTGCGGTCGCTGCAGGCGAAGAAAGAGGCATTCGCACGCAGGATGCAGTTGTCGAAGCGCATCGACCTCGGCACGGCGCAGGAGGCGTCGAACTCGGTGAAGATTCCGTAGGAGGCACAGGTTCCGGCGAGAGTGCAGTCCTCAAAGCGCCAGTCTGCCTCCCCGTGTGGGTCGCCGGAAACGCCGGCAAGCAGAGGACGGGTCGTCTGGAACGCGGTCAGCGTGACATTGCGCAGCATCACGCTCCCCTCCAGGGTCCAGAGAAATGCGCCGTTGCCGTTAATCTTGAACACGGGCTGGTTTGCGTTGCGCCAGCGCCCGATGATTATCCTGTCGCGTCCGATTTTCCTCGCCGCGGCCGTGGCCTTGTAGGCGGTCGCGCTGTTGTCGATGAAGAGTATTCCCCCGGCCTCTTCGTCATCGAACGGCCTGGAAAGAAAGTCCCAGCTGATTTCGGACATTTTCCGCACCTGAGCCCTCGGAAACTCGGCACGGTTCACGACGCGGCCTCCGACCATGATGTCCCGTCCGTTGTACCACATCGAGTAGAAGTCATT
>CAVDEO010000063.1:0-6111 GCA_963607915.1 bacterium | reverse complement strand
TCTCCGGAAGCCATCCGTTCCTCACCCCGCAGACGAAGGCATATCCGAACATCGCCGTGCAGGAGGTCTCCGGCCACGATTCCTCGTCATCCACAATCTGCCTCCACATCCCGTCGGGCGACTGGCACTCCAGCAGCGACTTCATCATCTTTCGGTAGCCCTTCAATATCCCCGGACGATATTCCGAATCCTCGGGAAGATTGTCCAGCAGCATCGCCATTCCGGCAGCCACCCATCCCATTCCGCGTCCCCACACGAACGGAGCGTCGGGAGAATGGTGCACAAAGCCGTTTTTCAGCTGCACCTTCGGGAGATATTCCGCCATAGTCCTCGCCGCCCGGTCGATATATTCCGGATTCCCCGTCGCCCGCCATGCGTTTGTCTGAAGGAAGGTAATCATGTAGAGGTCATCCACCCAGAAACGCGACTGCGGCGAGAGCCCCCTTTCCCAGAGGCGCAGCTGCTCCCGGGCGTCGAATGTCCCATGGTCCGGTTTCACGTCCGGCGAGGGTCTTTTCCATTGGCTGTCAGCATAGTACAGTCCGATTCGGAGAACCCGCTCGTCCCCGTTCACGAGATAGACTTCAAGCGGAAGTGCGCCATAGACGGAAAAATCCACATGGTCTGGGGCCTTGCTCACAAGCTCTCCCGAGGCGAAAGGCTCGTATTTCGATACAAGCATCCCGAGCCGCCCGACATCGCCCAGCAGCCTCGCGTTTTCAAGGGCCCACACCCAGAGGCTCACCACGGAGTACTGCACGTGGGTGTGCATCCCGTAGGAACTCTTGCGGCCATAGAAGCCCACCGGGCGGTAGTCCATCGCATCTGCCCGGAGCAGCTGGTCAATCACCACCTCGGAAACGCCCTCCGGAGTGTCCGGCACCGTCTCCAGCGGTACGCTGTGCATTATGCCCGCCGTTTCCTGAGCCATCGCCCCCGGCACGCAAAAGAGCCAGGCGGCGACAAACGCCAAAACTTTAGAATCCATAATCATTTTCTCCGCTTTCTATCTCTGTGTTATAGTTCAGTTCCGTCGATGGGAACGCCAGCAGCAGTCCCTTGCGAGCCTCGGCGGGGTCTTCGGTGTATTGGAAATCCTCGCCGTAGTACAAGTCCCTGTAGGAGCGGCCGTTGCGTCCGTAGTTTTCCCTGTCCGACTGTTCCTTCAGGCGCAGGAAAGCGTTCTTCGGCTTCGAGATGTTCTCGACAAGCCACCCCGCCCCGAACCTGTGGGTGTCGAACCATTCGTGTCCTCCTTCCGCGCAGAGCTCGAAAATCCTCTCCCAGACAATCGCGTCAATCAGTTTCTCCGTCGTGGGGAACTGCCCGTTCGTCCATTGCGGCTGCGTCGCCCCGTCCCTTGTCCTCCGTGCCCTCGCGTGAAGAGTCTCGATGTAAGCGTAGGCCTTGTCAGTCTCCCCGATGAAAGCCGCAGCCTCGGCAGCATTGAGATAGACCTGCGTGAGCCTCATGAGATAGAGGTCCGCGAACCCGGCGTTGTAGTCGTATTCCGGGCTGAAATACTTTCTGAAATACGGCATCCCGTAATAATGGTCCGGCCGGTTGAGGTTTCGGGGATATATTCCCCTGTTCTGCTGAGTGTTGTTGTTGAAATATGATGTATGATACATCGTCACGTCAAGCCGCGGGTCCGACGAACTGACATAGATGTCCGCGGCGTCTCCCGTCCCCTTTTTCCCGGGGTAGGTCTCGCACCATTTCTGGAAAAGCCATCTGTCCGGACGCTGCCTCCCCGCGTTTCCGTCCGTCTTGACGAAATTATTCGTGCCTCCGACATAGGCCGGAAGTGTCCGTTTGGGGAGATATGCGTTTGAGGCATACGGGGTTATGCTGAAGGCGAATATCCTCTCCGGGAGACTCCACGAATCATTTCCCCATTTGTCGTGGAAATCGCGTGACCAGCGGTAGAGGTCGCCGGAATTGTCGCAAAGACGGTATGTACAGTCGGCGGCATGGCTCGCGGACTCGGGAATCAGCATCTCGGCATACCTCAGAGCCTCGCGGTATGCGGTCTCGGCCGCCGCCCTGTAATCCCCTGCGGAAAGCGGAAACGAAAACCCGGAGAAAGCCTCAAGGTCGGAGAAGTCCGGTGCACGCCCTTCCTTGTCCGGATTCCAGAAATTGTCGTCCGGATGGCTGAGCAGCGAGCCTATCGTTAGCCAGACGGTAGAGAGGTAGGCAACGGCGGCATAGCGGTCCGGGCGGCTCTCGCCCGGCACCTCGGAGGCGAGCTGCGAGGCCGTGCGCATGTTCTCCGCCGCATATTCAAAGTCCCTTATCGCCTGGACATAGAGCCGGTCATACTTCACCCGCGGCGAACTTGTCCCGGAGACCGAGGAGGGTTCGAGACGAAGAGGAGCGTCGCCCCAGAAGCGTACGACGTTGAAATAGTAGAACCCGCGGTAGAACCGGGCCTCCGCGCCGACACGAGTCTTGTAGTCCTCGCTGACCGGGGAGTCAGGAAGAGCCGCGAGAAGGGTGTTGCACCTGTCGATGCCGATGTAGTGGTTGGCGAAGAAGCTGCATGCCGTGGCGTTGGACGAGGCCGCGGTGAAGCTCAGGGCCGCCGTCCAGTCGGTAGAGGTGAGGCGCGTGACGCTTTCCATCATGGACCAGTGAACGACTCCGGAGCCGGAGAAAATCTTTTCGTGAGGCTCGCCGGTCCACGACGCGCTGCCGTCGATGGGAGCGATTATCCCGCGGAGGTTCGCCTCCAGGGCCTGCTCCGTGTCATAGACCTCGCGCACCCCGGTCGTCATCTTCTCGTCGAGGAACGAGCATGAGAGAGCCGCAGACAGCGCCGCGGACATTGCAAGTGCCTTTCCTATAGTGGAAAACAGAATCCGTTTCATCATCAGAACACAAATTTAAGATTGAGGGTCCAGCTTCTCATCGCCGGGTAGGAACCGTTATCGACCCCGGCCTTCATCAGGTTGCTCCCGTAGCTGTTCACAGCCGGGTCCCATCCCGAATAGCGCGTCAGGACAAAGACATTCCCCGCCGTCACGCCCATGTTCACGCTCTTCAGTACGGAGTCCTTCCTGCGGACAATGAGGTCGTAGGAGAGCGTGAGGTTGGCAAGACGGAGATATGAACCGTCCTCGACGTAGCGGTCGGAATACCTGTCGGTGTAGTCCGAGGAGGTCATGCAGCCAAGCGCCGGCCAAGAATTGCTCCTGTTTTCAGGTGTCCAGGCATTGACATAGGCATCCCTACGGACGTTGGTGGAGGTGTTGGCGACATTCCAGTCCGAATTGAGGTTCAGGTTGAAGATGTCGTTTCCATAAGAACCGACGAAGGCTGCGGAGAGCATGAGCTGCTTCCAGCGCAGCGAGGTGCTGAATCCGAAGGTGAAGTCGGGGTTAGGGTCGCCCACGATGCAGCGGTCGCCGGAGTCGATGTAGCCGTTCCCGTTCAGGTCCTTATACTTTATATACCCCGGGCCGCGGGTCTCGCCCTCGGCAAAGCCGGGGCCGGTCTCCCCTTCCTGCACGATGCCGTCGAACTTGTAGGCGTAGAAAAGTCCCATCGGGAGCCCTTCCGCAAAGATGTTGATTGCCGGAGAACTGTTGGTCAGGGACGAGCCGAGGAAATAGGCCGCATTGACCGAGCCTCCCCTGTCGTCCGTCCGTATTTCCGAACTCTCCTTTCCTGTCCCGATGTCGAGAATCCTGTTCCTGTTAAGGGATATATTTCCCTCCACCGTCCACTCGAATCTCTTTCCAATCTTCACCGGAACGGCCTCGACGCTGAGTTCCACCCCGGCGTTGCGCACGCTTCCCGAATTCATCGACACCGAGCCGAAGCCTGACGACCACGGGATTATCATGCTCTTGAGCAGGTCGCGGGAGACTTTCCAATAACCGTCAACGGAGACCGACAGACGGCCGCGCCAAAGGTTCATGTCAAGCCCGGCGTTCACCTGCTCGGTCGTCTCCCACCTGAGGTCCGGATTGGGGATGTTGCTGCGCCACACCGCGAGCTGGCTCCAGGTCGGGTCGTTGTAGCTCGACGGAACGGTTCCGACGGAATAGTTCTGCACCGTACGGTAATTGCCTATGGTCTGGTTGCCGACCTGTCCCCATCCTGCCCTGAACTTGAACATAGAGACCACCCCATTCCTGAACCACGGTTCCTCGGACATCCTCCACGCGAGCGCGAAGGAAGGGAAGTAGCCCCAGCGGTTCTTGCCCAGGAAACGGCTTGAACCGTCGAGACGGTGGGTGGTGGTGAGGACATAGCGGTCGCGGTAGCTATAGACGGCACGCATGAAGAAGGACATCATCGAGTTGTCGGTCTCGGCGTAGTAGCCCCGCGTGCTCTCGGCGGTGTTCACGGAAGCCGCCCCGCCCTTGTATTGCAGGATGTCCCAGCCGAGTATGGACTCGGACTCGGTCCATCTGCGGGAAAGCGAGCCTCCGACGTTCCCGGACAGGCGGTGTCCGCCCTTGAAGGACTTGTTGACATCGAGGGTGAGGTCGCCGTTGTAGCGTGCGCTCAGGTA
The DNA here is from genome assembly GCA_963607915.1 of bacterium. Classification (GTDB taxonomy): domain Bacteria; phylum Bacteroidota; class Bacteroidia; order Bacteroidales; family UBA932; genus Cryptobacteroides. Next base: position 1,586 of record CAVDEO010000063.1, on the reverse strand, counting down.
CTTTGTGGAAGCGGCCGTGGTTCCGGTGGATGTCGAGATGCGCAGGGACTTGAAGCGGTCGGTGTCTGTGACGTTGACCTCGCCTCCGAACGCGGCCCTGGCGCTCAGCCAGCCGTTGATTTTGTAGCGTGCCGAGAGGTAGGGTATCACCCTCATCTTGTCCTTTGTGTTGGAAAAGTCCGAGAGCCACTTGTCAGGCGTGGAGGTGCTTGTCGTCTCGAAATCCTCCGATTCCTCGGGAATGTCCGAGTCGGTGAGGGTCTTGAACGGCCTCGCGGCGAGGAGCGAGCGGGTGAAGCTGCCCTGGAGTCCGGCGTTGCCTGAAGTGGATTGGGTCATGTCGGTGTGCGACCACGAGAAGTTGGTCTTGAAGTCGAGGCTAAGGTTCCGGCCTATGGTCCTCGACAGGTTGAGCCTTCCGGTCGCGGTGCTGAAGCCGGTTCCGGCGAGCACTCCGTCGTTCTTTCTGAACCCGAGCGAGGCAAAGTAGGATGTCTTTGAAGGCCGTGCGGCAAGGGAGACATACCACGACTGTGTCACCGACGGGCGCAGCATCTCCTTCTGCCAGTTGACCGGCTGCACCAGCAGGCCTTCCCGGCGGTGTTCCTTGTAGTTTTCTGGGTTTTCGTAGGCAAGGGCTACGAGCGTCCGGTTGCGCGGCGCGACGAAATCTATGAAGTCGTCGAACTCCAGCATATCCATCCTCTTGTCCGCGACACCGACGCTCACGCCGCACTGGATGTTGACCGTCGGGCGGTCGCGGGTGGCTCCCTTCGTGGTGATGAGCACCACTCCGTTCGCCCCCTCCGAGCCGTAAATCGCCGTAGCGGATGCGTCCTTCAGTATCTCAATCGAGGCTATGTCCTGCGGGTTTATGCCCGTGAGGCCGTTCGTCTGCATGTTGGAATCGTTGTTGTCGGTGCCGTGCGAGAGATTCTGCGCGGTCTCCGAACCGCCGTTGATTATGACACCGTCTATCACATAAAGAGGCTCGTTGTCGGAGTTGAACGAGTTTGTTCCCCGGATTCTTATATCGACTCCGGCATCCGGGGCGGCCGAACTGCTCAGCACGTTCACTCCGGAGACCTTTCCGACGAGCAGACGGTCCAGCGAAGCGGAGTTCGCGGCATCCGTGTCATCCATCTTCACCGAACTCACGGCACCCGTCAGATCGGATTTCCTCATATACCCGTAACCAACGACGACCACCTCTTCAAGGCTCTCGACGTCGTCGGCCAGCACCACGTCAATCCTCCCGCGTCCGAGGACTTCAACCGTCTGAGACTTGTAGCTAAGGCAGGAGAAATTAAGACTGACATCGGACTTTTCGCCCCGCAGGACAATGGTATATTTCCCGTCAATGTCCGTGACTGCCGCGCTTTCCGTCCCGTCGTCGGCTTTTACCACGGCTCCGATTACGGGCACTCCCTTGCTGTCCGTCACGACTCCCGTGACTTCCCTCTTCTGGGCATGAAGCACGGAGGCCGCAAGCAGAAAAATTGTAAGCGTTATAAATTTCTTCATCTCCCGTCCCTCCTAAAATCTCAATGTTACACCGGCCGTCACCGTCCGCAGCGCAGGACAGG
>CAVDEO010000062.1:0-14829 GCA_963607915.1 bacterium | reverse complement strand
TATAAATTTCTGAATTTTTCGACCGAAATCTTCTTATGCTTAAGCGTTATCACCTCCTTCACCGCAGCGACCGTCTTCTCATTCTCCACCTGCTCGATGATACGGCGTGCCTGATCTTCATTTGAAAGGATGTTCTTCGCGTAAGATTCCAGATGCTCCTCCGGCACATTGTTCATCCCGTACATCGCGAACTGGTAGGCGGCGAAGCCCTTGGCGCTCGCGAGCAGGTCGGCCTGCTCCACCTTCACGCCGTACTTGTCCATAAGGAAGCCGCGCACAAGCTGCCAGCGGTAGTCCTCGGCGAATGTCCCGAACTCCTTCTCAACCTCCTCTGCGGTGAACTTGCCTTCGTTGGCGGTGAGAATCCACCTCTTCATGAATGCCTCAGGAAGTGCGAGTCCGGCCTTCTTCACAAGATATTCGCGCAAATCCTTCGAGAAGCGGAAGTCGGCCTCGCCGGTGTATTCCGCCGCAAGCCTCTCCGCAATCTTCGCGTCGAATTCCTCCTCGGACTTCACAGCACCCGGCCCGTAAATCTTGTCGAAAGTCTCCTGAGTGAGCGGAGCGGACACGAAAGTCTTCACGGACTTGACAGTCACCTTATAGACAGGGTCGATGCCCGCAAGCTCTTCTTTCTTCACCTTGATGAGCGCGGCGCGGTCAGTCTCGTTCTCGAAAGCCTCGTTCACGTTCACCTCGAAACTGTCGCCGGGCTTCACGCCGATGAACTGCTTCTTGGCAGCCTCAGAGACATTGCGGAGGGCGATGTAGGCGCCCTCTATCCTGTTCTCGCCCTGCTCAAGGTCGGCAACGAGGAAATCATCATCCCCAGCCGCCTCGCCGTCAGCGAGTTCGCCATACTGTTTGAGAAGGTTTGCCTTCATCTCCTTCTTCGCCTCCTCGGACACGGTGATGTCATAATAGACGACCTCGTCCTTCTTGTCGAGTTCGAGGTTCACGGCCGGGTTGCATGCTATGTCGAACTTGAACTCGAAAGTTTTGCCGTCAGTCCATTCGTTCTTCGGCTGATTTTCAGCGGGAAGCGGCTCGCCGATAACCTTGAGATTCTCGTCCTCGATGAAGGAATTGAGCTGTTCGGAAATCACGTCGTTCACGGCATCAACAAGAGCCGAATTGCCGTACATCTTCTCAATCAGGGATATAGGTACCATTCCCTTGCGGAATCCCTTGATTTCCGCCCTGCGGCGGATGTCTGTCAGTTTCTTTTTCTTTCCCTCAGCATAATCGGACGCCTCAATCGAAAGCGACACCTCAAGATTGAGATCATCAATTACATTCTTTGTAAGTTTCATGACTATAAATTTAGATTTTACTTATTTTCCCCTTTCTCCTTCCCGCAGGATAGTCCACACGGGCGTGATAAACCTGTCTGATATATTCCTTGAGATTTTCGCTGACCGTGTGAAGTTCCTTCAGGGATATGTCAGCCTCGTTGAACTGCCCCTCGTCAATCTTGCCCTGCACAATCCTGTCTACGAAGTCGGAAATCCCCTGCGGAGTGCGGTCTTTCATAGTCCGCGACGCGGCCTCGAGAGTGTCGCAGAGCATCAGAATCACCTGTTCCTTGCTCGTCGGGCGAGGTCCCGGATAGGTGAAGTCCGCGCTGTCGGCAGGGTCTCCGCCGGCATTGACCCATTTGCTGTAGAAAAATGCGGTCTTCGTGGTCCCGTGATGCGTCGCTATGAACTCGCGGATTACAGACGGAAGTTTGTATTTCTCCGCCAGCTGCAGCCCGTCGCTGACATGACGGATTATCTCCTGAGCGCTTTCCTTCGGCTCAAGCGACTGGTGATAGGTCTCGCCCATGGTCTCGTTCTCGACGAAGCACTGCGGGTTGCAGATTTTCCCGAGGTCGTGATAGAGCGCCCCCGCCCTCACGAGAAGCGCGTCCGCGTCTATGCTGCGGGCCGCCGAATCCGCGAAGTTGGCAACCTGAAGGCTGTGCTGGAATGTCCCAGGAGCCTTGGCCGCCAGCTCCCTGAGAGCCTTGTTGTTGGTGTCGGAGAGTTCCATCAGGCGGGAAGAGGAGACGAGATTGAACATCTTCTCGAAAAGATATATCACCGGATAGAGCGCGACCGCAATCATCGATGAGAAGAAGAGCCTCAGAAGCGCCCAGTAATCGATCGTGCCGTCCAGACCGCTGATGAAACGGAACGCGAACCACACGAAGGCAAGCGTGAAGAAGACTATGAGGGCGTTCACGAACTGCAGCCATCCCCGGTTGAAGAAGTCGAAGACATAGATTGCCACGACCCCGGCCACCGTGTGCATCACGAAAAGTTCAATTCCGTCATGCCCGAAAAGCAGAAGCGGAATGAGAGACACGATATAGACCGGAAGTATCAGTTTCTTGCGGAAAAATGCGAGGAGGTAATATGCGAACAGCGGGAACGGCACGAGATAGAGGCCGTGAGGCGAGAGCTTCTCCACCGCAGACGCGGTGAACGCCGTGAGGGTGAATATGAGAAGCAGGTAGAGATACCTGTTCATCTGCGTGAAAATCTGCGCGTTCGTGAAGAAGATCACGAAGAAGAGGACGAGGACGAGAGCGAATGCGAGCAGGATGCAGCCGCACCACATCACGGCACGGTTTCCGGAATAGCCTATGCTCGAATCATATTCGGCGCGGTAGGAATCCAGAATCTGCCCCACCTCGGCGGTGACAATCTCGCCACGGGACACGATGACCTTGCCGGCGTTCACGACTCCCTTGGTCGGAGAAATCTCCGGAGTGTTCTCGGAGTTGACGAGCTCGGACATCTGCCTGTCCAGCGAAAGGTCCGGAACCACGAGGGCATACACACCGAAGGCCCGGCACAGCGAATCCGCCGCCGTTTCCCGCGAAACCGAGGCGAGCAGTTCAAGCCTTGCGGACGACAGCGAAAGAATCTCCTCGACAGGCTTCTTCACGGCACGCTTGTCCTTCTGGACATAGACCTGAGTCCAGTCATAGTCTCCGGACTGCCGGCCGCCGAAATACTCGCTGTCGGCGGCGACCCCCCTCTGGTAAATCGCTCCGAGAGCCGTTGCCAGAGCCGGCTTCATGCGCGCATATTCCCCGAAATCAATCGAATTGAGGGACTGCACTGCCTGAAGTCCCACGCTCCTGTCCTGCTTGTAGTAGGGGATTATCCTGTTTTCTCCGGAGTTCCGCTCAGCCTGAAGTTCAGCGGCCGTCTTGAGTATCGGAAAATCGAATTCGGCGACAAGCGTCTCGTACATCCACGGAGAACCCTTGCTGTAGCTGTAACTGAATTTCGTACTCCTCGGCATGAAAAGCACGAGAAGTACGAAAACTATCGCCAGGGGCAGATAGACCCTGTAATCTTTCGGAAGCCTGTCGCTCATATATCAGAAGCTGTATTGGTTGTGACGGCTACGCGTCAACATTTGCATAATGCGCATTCTGCTCAATGAACTCGCGGCGCGGCGGGACATCGTCACCCATGAGCATCGAGAAAGTGAGGTCTGCGGCCGCCGCGTCCTGAATGGTAATCTGGCGGAGCAGACGTTTCTGCGGATCCATCGTCGTGTTGGCGAGCTGTTCGTCGCTCATCTCGCCGAGACCTTTGTAACGCTGCACCGTCACGCCCTTGTCGGAGCCCTTGCCGAGCTGAAGGGTCGCGTCACGGCGCTGCTCGTCCGTCCAGCAGTAGATTTCCTCCTTGCCCTTCTTCACGAGATAGAGCGGCGGAGTCGCGAGATAGACATAGCCGTTCTTGATGAGGTCGAACATATAGCGGAAGAAGAATGTCAGGATGAGGGTCGCGATGTGCGAACCGTCCACGTCGGCATCGGTCATGATTATGACCTTATGGTAACGCAGTTTACTGAGGTTCAGGGCCTTGCTGTCTTCCTCCGTTCCGACCGTCACACCGAGGGCGGTGTAGATGTTGCGGATTTCCTCGCTTTCGAACACCCTGTGTGTCAGCGCCTTCTCCACATTGAGAATCTTTCCCCTCAGAGGAAGGATGGCCTGCGTCTTGCGGTCGCGCCCCTGCTTCGCCGTACCGCCTGCGGAGTCTCCCTCGACAAGGAAAAGCTCGCACTTCTCCGGGTCGCGCTCCGAACAGTCGGCCAGCTTGCCGGGCATTCCGGCACCGGACATCACTGATTTTCTCTGCACGAGTTCACGCGCCTTGCGGGCCTCGTGACGGGCGGTCGCGGCAAGTATCACCTTGTCTACAATCGCCTTGGCCTCCTTCGGATTTTCTTCAAGGAAGGCTTCGAGAGCGGAAGAAACAGCCTGGGAAACGGCCGGATCGACCTCTCCGTTTCCGAGCTTCGTCTTTGTCTGTCCCTCGAACTGAGGTTCCGCCACCTTGACGGAAATCACGGCCGTAAGCCCCTCCCTGAAGTCCTCCGCCGCCAGTTCGAACTTGAGCTTCGAGAGGAAGTTGTTCTTGTCGGCGTAGGCCTTGAGGGTCTTGGTGAGACCGCGGCGGAAACCGGTGAGGTGCGTGCCGCCCTCTATGGTGTTGATGTTGTTGACATAGGAACGGACCTCCTCGGAGAATCCGGAATTGTACTGAAGCGCGACCTCGATAGGGATGATCTTGGATGTTTCAAGGCAGATGACGGAACTGATAGGCTCGTTGCGGCTGATGGAGTTGATGTACTCGACATACTGCTTGAGCCCGTCCTCGGAGTAGAACTCCTCCGTTCCCGGATGAATCGCGTCCATCATGTCCTTGCCGCCGTCCTCGACAGGTTCGCGCAGGTCCGTGAGAGTCAGCCTGATTCCCTTGTTCAGGAACGCGAGTTCGCGGAGACGGTTCGCGAGAATCTTGTACTTGTACATCGTCGTCACGGTGAAAATCTCCGCGTCAGGATGGAAGGTGATGACCGTACCCGAATCGTCGGACTCCCCTATGACCTCGACACCGGTGGTCGGCTTGCCCTTGGAGTATTCCTGGACGAAAACCTTCCCCTCACGGTGAATCTCAGCGCGGAGGTAGTCGGAAAGCGCATTGACGCAGCTCACGCCGACTCCGTGGAGACCGCCGGAAACCTTGTAGCTGTCCTTGGAGAACTTGCCGCCGGCATGAAGCACGGTGAGCACGACCTCGAGCGCCGAGCGGTGCTCCTTCTCGTGCATGCCCGTCGGGATGCCTCGTCCGTTGTCCTTGACCGTGATGGAGTTATCCTTGTTTATTGTTACGTCTATACGGTTGCAGAAACCTGCCAGAGCCTCGTCTATACTGTTGTCAACGACCTCATATACAAGGTGATGAAGGCCTCTTTCGCCAATGTCGCCAATGTACATTGAAGGTCTTTTCCTTACGGCCTCAAGTCCTTCGAGGACCTGGATGCTGTTCGCGGAATACTGTTCTTCCGCCGCCTTGATTTCTTCGTTTTCAATCATTTCGTAAAATTCGTTTTAAGCCCGCAAATATAGCGATTATTTTCCAAAACTCAAGCGCAGGCCGGCGGTAAGTTCAGGCCCTCTTTCGGCATAGAGGGGAGTGCGCTGAATCGTCTGCCCGGTGAGTCTGCAGCCGCGCAGCCAGAAGGCAAGACTGCGGCTGTGACGGTACTCCGCCGAGAAATACGGTTCGCCGAAGCCGGGAATCCTGTAGTCCGTCAATGAACCCGGAGACGTCTCCATCCTTCCGTGGCGGGCTGTCGCAAATTCACATCCGACACCGGCGTATATGCGCTTCATTATGTTGAAGCGGACGGACAGGTTGCCGGTGAGAGCGGCCGGAGCGACATACTGCAGGGCATCATCGCGGACAAAGAGGCCGTTGTAGCGCAGTCCCAGGTCCACCCGTCCCCAGTCATCGGAATAACGGGCGTCGGCTCCGGCGCTCAGCAGTCCGGAAGACGCATAGCTGAGACCATACACGGGAAGATTCTGCGCGACGCCTCCGAGCGTGACGGATGCGATGCGCAAACTCTCCAGCGGCGAAGTCGCCCTCTCGGAATATGCCACGAAAGCCTCATATCCGAAAACGGAGCGGATGCGTCCGCGTATTCCGAAAGAAGCGCTGACCCTCTCCACAGTGTTTTCAAGCACAGGCTGAGAGAAAAACCGGGAAGCGGAAATTCCGAAGTGCCGCCAATCCCCGACAACCGATGTGTATGAATTCATATGTTCCCCGCCTTCCACCCGGAGCCAGAGACCGAGCGGCAGACGGCGGAAGTCGTAGGACAGCCCTATCGCAGGATAGACATACTGGCTTTTCGCGCCATTCTCATACCCTGCTCCATGCGATGTGAACGGAACATTCACCTTCAGACCGAGGTCGAACGTCCATCCCTTCAGACTGAGCCTGTAACGGGGTGCGAACTCGAAAAGACCCGCCGTATGAGTCAGGGCATACATGTAGGACGCCATTTCCGTGCCCGCGTCAAAGACGAAACGGCCCGCCTTTTCCGTGGGTACGTTCAGGCTAACCCCGGCCTTGCAGCTGTTCTCCCCGACCGAAACCCGTTCTTCCTCATATTTCGGAGTCATGCAGTCGTGACCGAAGCCGTATTTCAGCCAGGTCGCGAATCCCACGCCTCCGCTGAGGGTGTCTTTGGAAAACACCCTGACTTCCGCAGTCCCCTTGTCGAGGCTGCGGCTCAGAAGCCAGTCACGCTGCTGGAGTCCGCTGTAGGCGATGTCCGCAGTGAGCCCCACACGGTTCCAGTCGTAGCGGAAAGACGCTCCGGCATCGTTGTCCATGTCATAGTTCCATCCTGTCCAGTACTGCCTTCTGCCGTCTTCCCAAAGTCCGGTGAGACGGTTCTGCCCGTCCAGCCCGACTTTGCGGTAGTCTCCGGCATAGGACCGGTGGGAGCCGCAGATGTCGAGCGACAGGCGGCCGTTGGAGACCGGCGTCCAGACGACATCCAGCTCGGGATGGAGCGTGTAGCCGATTCCCGCGTTCAAGAAGAAGATTCCCGGACGGCGGTTCCCGGCGGCCGGTTTCATGTCGACGCTGTACGGACTGAATTCGTATGCCCCGCGATACGGCCGGTCGAACACGGAGTAGTCGAATGTCATGTCGAAACGGCGGACGGAGTCAGGGACAGCCATCTCAATCTCCCCTTTCCGGGCGTTCTCAGTCGTCGCCCTGTATTTGTTGGTGACGACCACCGTGGGATTATATTCCTGAGCCGGCGTCTCCCCGGCAAAAGCGCAGAGGCAGACGAAAGCAATCACATATCTTTTCATATATTCCATATATTCGTGTATATCCCAAGAAAATATCGTGTATGTCTCAAGAAAACGGCGTTCCTGCAACAGGCGGAGAATCCGGCGTTCACCGTTTCTCTTCCAGCACGGCAAGACGTTCCAGCCTCATGCGGACATTGTCCTGAATGTCATCTGTGTCCGAGACCGGAGTGTAGCCGTCCCGCACGCTCTCGAAAGTCGCCCTCGCCTGACGCAGGTCGCCCTGCTCGGCAAAAGAGTCGCCGAGAACTATGAAGGCTTTCGCGAGATAGTAGTTCTGTTTTGTCCCGGAGTCGGAGAAAGCATAGACAAGGCTTTCAACCCCTTTGTAGTCGGCACGGTCGAACCTGTCCTGAATCAGCAGGTACTCGGACTCCGCCCCGTATGCGTCGGAAGGGTTCTCCGCGAGGCGTGCGAAAAGTTCATACGCGGCATCGCGCCGGCTGAGCGGGAGAAGCGACTTGGCACGTACATATTCGGACTCACGCAGGATGTCCGCAGAAACCGAATCCGACGCCGCGACGGCTTCCGCGCATTTCACCGCCTCGGGATAGAGTTTCGCCCTGTAGGCCGAACGCATCCCGCCGACAAGCGCGCTTCTTCCCGTCTCACCTCCCGGAACCTTGCCGTAGAGGGCGGTGTAGGCGAGATAGGACTCGTCCCAATGTTCCAGAGTGAAGGAGAGTTCGGCATAGCGGAGCATCGAAGTCTCGACAAAAACCCCCTCACCCCTGTCTATGACCTCTTCGTAGGCGTCACGGGCACGCTCGGAGTCTCCCGTGAGGCGCAGGCATTCCGCCGTATAGAACCACGCCTTGTCCAGATTCCGTCCCGAAGGATATTCCCGGACATAATCCGCGAGCGCGGACAGCGCCCTGTCATATGCCCTGTCAAGGAAAAGCTGCTCGGCTGAGGCGAAACAGTAGTCGTCTTTCTCCTCTTCGGTCTTCGAGGCCCCCTTGCCTATGCTTCCGATGTAGGCGAGATAGTCCTTCGCGCGTCCTTCGGACTGGAAGATGGACTCTATCGCGAGCAGGGCGTTGTCGGCGTATTCCGTCCCCGGCATGTTCCCGACCACGCGCATATAGTATCCGAGAGCCTCGTCCCTGCGCTTCGAGTTTCTTGCCAGCATCGCCTTTTCAAGCAGTGCCTGAGCCACATACGAGCTGTCTTTCACTCCGGTGACCACCAGGTCGAAGCAGTCATCCGCCGACTCGCCGTCCTTCGCCTCGACATAGCTCCGTCCGAGTTCGAGCATGGCGTCGGCATAGTGCTCCGCTTCGGGCTTCGCCTCCTTCACCTCGGAGAGGCGCCCGATTTTTTTAGAGAGGCTTCCGTCAAGACCATATGCCACGGCCGCCTGCCAGTAGGGATAGATGTCGTCCGGGTCGCGGTAGCTGTCGGCCACGCTTCCATATTTCTCGGCGGCCGCCTTGTAGTCGCCCCGGATGAAGCTGCAGTCGGCAATTCTGGTCAGCGCGTCCTTCCGGAAGTCGGAAGAGCTGCCGACATAGGTCCCGTTCTGCTGCGCGGCGTACTCGCCGAACCATTTCACGGCCTGGTCAAAGTCACCGAGGCTGTAATAGGCATACCCTATGTTGTAGGGGAGAAGACTTCCCTCCCGGGTCCCCTCTAGGGCGGAGATGTTGTAAAGAGACTTGGATACGGCCGCGGCATCGGCGTAACTGCCGTTCCTGTAGTAGGTTTCGGCAAGCCAGTAGCGGGCGAGCTGGTTGAGGGGGTCGCTCCCGTCGGAGTAGAAAGTCACTGTCTTCAGACAAGGCGCCGCGGCACGGAAAGAACCTGCGGAAAGGAGCTGTCTGGCACGCAGATAGTTGGCTTTCATATAGTTACGCTGCATCTCCCCGGTGAGTTCGTCTATATTGTCGTAGGCATCAATCGCCCCCTGATAGTCCCGGCTGTAGAGCGCCGTGAGGGCGACATAGCCGTATATGTCCTGATTCCCGGTCTCCGGGTAGCGCGACAGATACTGTTTGAACACCGAGACGTCCGTGTTGAGGTCGAAGGCGAGCTTGGCATAGTTGAACATCGCGTCCTTTTCGATGGACTTGTCCCACGACAGCAGCGAGGCGTCCCTGAAAGCCTCCATCGCCGCGACCTTGTTCTTTGTCTTTATGTAGGAATATGCCCTGTGATAGTCGGCGATCTGGCCGAGCGAGTCGGTCCTGTTCTCCATTTTCTCAAAATTTTCGATTGCTCCCGCATAGTCTCCGACGGCGTAGAGCACCGAACCGGCAAAGAAACGGTCGGAGCGGTTCATCTCCGAGTTCCCGGACGCGTTCAGGTCGTAGTATTTCTTCGCGGTCGCGGCATCCCCGGTGACGAGAGCCGACTCCGCAATAATCCTGTTCAGCCGGGGTCTCCTGTCGGCCGGAAGGGAGGAGGAAATCTCCGGCCCGCTCTTGAGCACATAGGCGTAGTCGCCGAGCATGAAACGGCACTCGAGCGTGTAGTAGGCGGACATGTCCGCGAAGCGGCTGTCCCTGCCGGACTTCCCGAACCAGCCGATGGCTTCCGCAAATTCGTTCCGCCCGTAGCAGATGCAGCCGAGCGAGTACTGCGATGGAGCCGTGTAATCCGACGCCGGCCGCTCAACCACCTGACGGAAAAGTTCATACGCCTTGCCGTAATCCCCTGTTTCCTGCGCGGAGAAGGCATATTTGAAGAGATATTCAGTCCTCGAAGAACGACGCAGCTGTTCCGGTTCCATTGTCCCGAAAATTTCCGCGCATTCGGCGTATCTCCCCTGTTCAAAGAGATTTACGGCATGGGCGAAGCGAAGCCGGGGAATCATTTCGGAGGAAGGGTATTCAGCGACGAAGGATTCGATGTCATGGATATATCCGTAGGTTTCGAGAGATGCCGAGCACAGGATGGAATATCCCTTCGCCTCCGAAGAACCGGTCTGTACATATATTTCATCGAAAACTGTCCTCGCACGGCTGTACATGCCTTTGTCATAGAGTCTGAGGGCACGGACGAACTCCGACGGACGGGGCATTTCCTCCGCGAAGACGGCATTTTCCTGTGAAGACGACGGGATTACGCCGGCATTTCCGGACATCGCCGGCTGGAATCCGAGCGCGGAGATGACGGCGAACATATATATGCCACTGAACATAAGCAATCGTTTTGAAAACCAAAAATTTTACAAATTTACTCAATTTTTCTCACTATCTTTGCGAGGATGTGGCTCTTTTTGCACATATCGTTCCAAGGTATTATGAAACCCTCGATTTGATTTGACATGAATCCGCTCATACAATTCAGAGACGCCGACATACTGAACGGCGAAACGACTGTGATTTACGGACTTGACCTCACGGTGGAGGCCGGGGATTTCGTGTATGTCGTCGGAAAGGTCGGCACGGGAAAGACTTCGCTCATCCGGACCATGATTGCGGAGAACCCGCTCGAAAAGGGCGAAGGGACGGTCTGCGGATTCAATCTCCGGAAACTGCGGACGAAGGACATACCTTTTCTGCGGAGAAAGCTCGGAGTGGTGTTCCAGGACTTCCAGCTGCTGATGGACAGGAGCGTGCATGACAATCTGCGCTTTGTGCTTGAGGCCACGGACTGGAAGGTTTCATCGGAGATGGAAGCGAGGATTGAGGAGGTTCTGACGGCGGTCGGGATGGCCAGGAAGGCGCACAAGATGCCGCATCAGCTTTCGGGCGGAGAGCAGCAGAGGATTGCAATCGCGAGGGCGATTCTGAACCGTCCGGAGGTGATTCTGGCGGACGAGCCGACCGGGAATCTCGATGTGGAGACGGCTGAGGGCATCATGCAGCTGCTGCGCAGGCTCAACCGGGAAAACGGGACGGCCGTGGTGATGGTCACGCATAACCTGCAATTGTGCGGGAGGTATCCGGGGCGGGTTCTGGTGTGCGGAAACGAGGAGTGCAGAGAGATGGAAAAGGGTGATGTGAAATCCGGAACCGGGGTTCAGGATGCCATGGAACGGGATGCAAAGACCGCGGATGCCATGGAACGGGATGCAAAGACCGCGGATGCCATGGAACGGGATGCAAAGACCGCGGATGCCGGGGAATGAGCGGATGAGCCAGAAATGACGAAGAAAGAAAGATATGCGGCGGTGCTCGGAGCGCTGAGGGAGAAGATGGGGAATGTCGGGAGCGAACTTGTTTTCGCCTCGCCGTTCCAGCTGATTGTGGCGGTGGTGCTTTCTGCCCAGTGCACGGACAAGAGGGTGAACATGGTGACCCCGGAGCTTTTCAGACGCTGGCCTGACGCCCTCTCGCTGTCGCGGGCACGGTTTGAGGATGTCTTCGAAGTCGTGCGCTCGGTGTCCTACCCGAACAGCAAGACGCGCCACCTGATAGGCCTTGCGGGGATGCTGGTCAGCGATTTCGGCGGCGAAGTGCCTTCGAAGAGGGAGGAGCTGATGAGACTGCCCGGAGTGGGCAGGAAAACCGCGAATGTGGTGGCGGCCATAGCCTACGGGAAACCGGTGATTGCCGTCGACACTCATGTCTTCAGAGTTTCGAGACGCATAGGGCTGTCGGACGGAACGGATTTTGAAACGGTGGAGGAGGATTTGACCGGGAACATTCCCGCAGAGCAGCGCGCCGACGCCCATCACTATCTCCTGCTTCACGGAAGATATGTCTGCACGGCACGCTCGCCGCATTGCGATGTCTGCGCCGTGAGCGGATGGTGCCGGACGTTCCCTGCGGAGAAGTCCGTCGGACGGCGGGCGGCGGGCGGCAAATGACGGATGTCATGTGACGGACGTCAAGTAATACGATAAAATATAAGCTTATGTTCTATGTAACATCGGAAAATATCCTTTTCATAGGTTCGATACTCATTTTCTGCAGCATACTCGTGTCGAGGGCGAGTTCACGCTTCGGAATCCCGGCCCTGCTGCTCTTTCTCATGGTGGGGATGCTGTTCGGGAGCGACGGTCTGGGGATTGTCTTCGATGACGTGAACAAGACGAATTTCATAGGAATGATCGCCCTCTGCGTCATTCTGTTCACGGGCGGCATGGAAACGAAGTTTTCCGACATCAAGCCGGTGCTCGGCCCGGGACTGGTGCTGTCCACTCTCGGAGTGCTGCTGACGGCGGCGGTGACCGGAGGGTTCATCTACCTTATGAACGGATGGCACGGCGTCGGACTCGGGCTGCCGCTCGTCTCCTGCCTGCTGCTTGCGGCCACAATGTCCTCGACGGACTCCGCGACGGTGTTCGCGATGCTGCGAGGCAAGAATATGAGGCTCAAGAACAACCTCCAGCCGATGCTTGAGCTTGAGAGCGGTTCGAACGACCCGATGGCCTATATAATCACGGTGGTGCTGATTGAAATCGCCACGACCCTCGGAAGCGGCACAGCCCCGTCACCGGAAATCAGCGTGGAAGCCGCCCACGCGGCGGGATTCACCACTGCTGCAAGCTACACGACCTATATGACAATATGGAACGCTGTCAAAGTTTTCCTGCTCCAGTTCATAGTCGGAAGTGCGGTCGGCGTGGGCATAGGCTACGCCACAGTCTGGCTGATCAACAAGGTCCAGCTCAACAACACGGCGCTCTACGCGATAATGCTCCTGAGCATCGTGTTCTTCGCCTACTCACTCGCGGGGATGCTTTCCGGCAACGGCTATCTTGCCGTCTATATCGCCGGAATACTCATCGGAAACAGCAAGTTCAACCACCGCAAGCAGATTCTCGCCTTCCTCGACGGACTGACCTGGATGATGCAGATCGGGATGTTCCTCCTCCTCGGACTCCTCGTAAACCCGGTGCAGATGCTGCACACGGCTCCGGTCGCGATACTCATAGGCGCGTTCATAATGTTCATCGCCCGTCCTGCCGCAGTCTTCGGCTGCCTGCTTCCTTACCGTAACATCAGCCGGAAGTCCAAACTGTTCGTATCCTGGGTGGGTCTTAAGGGAGCGACCCCGATAATCTTCGCCACCTACCCCATCCTGAGCAACATCGAGGGCGGCGATGTCATCTTCAACATCGTGTTCTTCATCACGCTGATGTCGCTCGTGATTCAGGGTGGCACACTTCCGGTCGTGGCCAAGTGGCTGAAACTCAACGATGATTCAGCTGTTCAGGAGAAAGAGTTCGATGTCGATCTTCCGGAGGAGGCGGGAGACCTCACCGAGACCACTGTCACCGAGAAGATGATTGGGGAAATGACCGGGAAGGGCGGCACCGCGCTCAAGGATCTGGCGCTGCCGGACGGAGTGCGCGTGCTCATGATCAAGCGCGACGGAAAGTTCATAGTCCCGACCGGAATGACGAAACTTCAGGTCGCAGACCATCTGCTCATCATCAGCGAGTCCTCCGGTGACGCCGCCAAAAGCATTCCGTTCTGATTTTTACTTTTGCCGTTCTTCCGGGTATATGGAGAGTGTAACAAAAACAAATCGGTACGGATATGAAAACGACAATCAAACACCTCCTGATGGCGGCAGCCGCAATGCTGATGACGCTGCCTCTTTCCTCACAGGGACGCTCCAATCGGATTTCCCGGGAAGAACTGGCGGTAAAACAGGCCGAACACATCTCGGAAGAACTCGCTTTCGATGAGGCCACAAGCGAGAAATTCAAGCAGACCTACTGTGATTTCCAGAAGGAAGTCTGGGCGCTCGGGCCGAAACCGGGCGGGCGGCAGTCTGAAACTCCGGATGAAGCGGAGATGATACAGCAGCGCTTCGACCGCAGCCAGAAGATACTCGACCTGCGCAAAAAGTACTACGACATCTACAGCACCTTCCTCTCGCAGAAACAGATATCCAGAGTTTACGAAATCGAACGGGATATGATGCGCAGACTTTCCAGGCAGGGCGCGGACGGGACAAGGCAGCAGACTTCAAAATCGAAAAGAAATGCGTACAGGTAGATTGTTCATAAGCATCCTGGCCTTGGGTCTTGCCGTAACTGGCTGCGCCTCGAAAGAGGAACAGCCTTCCGTCGTGCCGGACTCCCCTCTCGACGGATTCGAGAAATATGTCAGCGGAACTTTGCAGTACCGGATGAAAAACATAGCGTCATCCGAAGGGACGAAGCCCATACTGGTGATGTACCTCCACGGAGGCACGTCCAAGGGCGACGACAACGAGACGCAACTGAAGGAACCCGGTGTCAGCGCCATTTCCGGATATCTGGCAGACCATTCAATCCCGAGCATCTTCATTGTCCCTCAATGCCCGTCTTCCGGGAGCTGGGGAGCGAAAATGAACGGGCCTCTCGCAAGTCTTATAGGTGAATACGAAGCGTCTTGCAGCGGCGTATATGTGCTGGGCGGCTCGATGGGCGGTACAGGAACGTGGTCACTGGCAAACACCTACCCCGAAAAATTCCGCGGGATAATGCCTGTCGCCGGGAAACCCGGAATGGCAGATGCGGGCAATTTCAAGACAATGCGGGTCTGCACGGTGATGAGCGAAGCGGACATGGTCATGAAGACAGCCTATGAGGATGTCAAGGCCTTCTGCGAGAGCATCATCGCCGCCGGAGGCGAGACTTCCTGCACGATAGTGCCGGCGTCGGAGCAGTGGTCTCATGAGATGACCTGCGAGCAGTCCTACACGCCGGAGCGTCTGAGCTGGCTGCTGGAGAGATAAGGTTTCTACAAACCCGA
>CAVDEO010000061.1:0-15006 GCA_963607915.1 bacterium | reverse complement strand
CTCCCTCTTCCAAAAGAAATCTATCCTCAAAAATCCTTCACAAATCTCCACCAAATTATTTTTTAACGCTTACTAAAAATCCCGAGGAGAAATCCCCGGGAGCAGTTGAATATATGTCTGATGCGGAATTGACCGCTCTGAAAGTCCGTGCTGCAGCTATCGTTCGTACTCGACTCTCGCTCTGACGGAAACCACTGAATCGATGTGCCTGTTCAGCTCGTCGCGGAGCGGATCCGCCTTGTAGGCCGCGAGGTCTTTCCAGCTGTCGAAATCCTCGATGAGTACGGCATCGTAGGACGTAGCCGATTCGTTTCTGTTGATTCCCACCTCCACATTCTTGAGACCGGGGACTATCCCGAGGATGGACTGGTAGCGTTCTTTGATGTCTTCGGCGATTTCTTTCGGAGTCTTGCCCTCTGTCGGCTTGAACTTCCACATTATTGTGTGTCTGACCATAATTATGGGGATTGATGTTTTGGTTTTTGTCTTTGCCGCACGGAATCTCCCTGACTCCGTTTGACATCCCTAAAGTTACGGATATTTTTTTATATGGCAAGGGAGTTTCCCGATATTTCTTAAAAAAGGATTACTAACTTTGTCAGTGCTTCGGAATCCGTATGAACGGACGGGAGCGGAAATAAGTTCGAGGATAATGTTTAATGTGCTGATATTCCGTGGATAACGCATCCGGTGCGAAGAGAATCGCAAAAAACACGCTGCTGCTCTATCTGAGAATGGCGGTTCTCCTGCTCGTGGGGCTGTACACCTCGCGGGTGGTGCTCGCCTCGCTCGGGGAGACGGACTACGGAATCTATAATGTCGTCGGGGGAGTGGTGGCCATGTTCGGAATCATTTCCGGAGCGCTGTCCTCCGCGATTTCACGCTTCATAACCTTTGAACTCGGGCGGGGAGGCGGACGGCTGCGCGCAATTTTCCGCTGCGCCGTACTTGTGCAGCTTGTTCTGGCTCTTGTGGTGATTGCCGTCGGAGAACCTGCGGGGATATGGTTCATCGGAAACAAGATGACCATTCCGCCGGACCGCGTCGCAGCCGCTCAGATTGTGCTGCAGTTTTCGCTGCTGACTTTCGTGATCAATCTTCTGAGTCTTCCCTACAACGCCGCCATAATCGCGCACGAGAAAATGGGGGCGTTCGCGGCTGCCGGACTCTTCGAGGGCTTCGCGAAACTCGCCGTCGCGCTGCTGCTTGCAGTTTCGCCGATTGACTCCCTCGTGTGGTACGCGCTGCTGATGTGCATCGTGGCACTGTGCGTGCGGGTTTTCTATTTGTTTTATTGCAGGCGGCATTTCCCGGAATGCAGACGGGGAGTTACGGAACAAAGAGACGATGTCGAGAGGGAAGCCGGCGGGGGGATTGACTGCGGGACAGACGGAGGCATTGACCGGGGAATCCTCCGTAAGATGTTCGGTTTTGCCGGTTGGAACTTCATCGGGGTGAGTGCCGGAGTGCTCAAGGACTATGGCGGCAACATACTCATAAACCTCTACTCCCCGAGTCCGGCGGTGAATGCCGGACGCGCAGTCGCCATGCAGCTCAGCGGTGCGGTGCAGGGCTTTGTCTCCAACTTCATGACGGCCGTGAATCCGCAGATAACGAAGTCCTATGCGTCCGGGGAACACGGATATATGCACCGGCTCGTGCGTAAATCGGCGAAATTCTCCTTCTACCTGATTCTCTTTTTCGCCCTTCCCCTGATTTTTGAGACCGACTCCCTGCTGGGGCTGTGGCTTAAGTCAGTTCCTGACTACGCCCCAGTCTTCGTCCGCCTCATGCTTGTGCTGATTCTGAGCGATTCGCTCTCCAACCCGCTGATTACTCTGCAATTGGCGACCGGGGACATAAAGAGATATCAGATTGTCGTCGGAGGAATCCTCCTGCTTAACATCCCTCTTTCCTGGCTTCTGCTCAGTCTCGGGATGGGCGTTGAATGGGTCGTTGTCGTGGCGATTGTACTGTCACAGGTTTCAATGTTCGCAAGGCTCGTCCTGCTTCGGGGGATGGCGGGGATGGATGTGTGGCGTTGGCTCAAGGAGGTCTGGCTGCGGGCAGTCGCGGTGACTGCGTGTGCCTGCGTGCCGCCTGCGCTTCCCGGGGTGCTGGGATGGCGGCTTCATCCGGTTCTGACGATACTGATTGCGATGTGCGCGGTGGTTTTCTCCGCGTGGGCCGTCGGGTGCACGGCAGGGGAGCGCGCCGCGTTCCTTTCACTGCTGCGGAAAAGGCTCAGACATCGGGACAGTGCGCTTGCCCGCTTCGGGAAACTTCCTCTGAAAGTCTATGCCGCGACGAACCGTTCCGGGGAAGTCCTCTCTGCAAGTTCTTCAGGCGGTGTCTTCTACGAACTGGCCCGCCGCTTCGTCGCGGACGGAGCTGCGGTCTGCGCGGCAGTCTGGGATGAAGATTTCATGGGAGTGCACCACGCAATCGCTTACGATGAGGAGTCTCTGAAACCTATGATGCGGAGCAAGTATGTCCAGTCCTCCCTTGACGGCTGTTTCTTGAAAATCAGGGACTTGCTTTCGGCGGGACATCGTGTGATGTTTGTCGGGACGCCTTGTCAGGTCGCTTCGCTCCGCAGGTTCATCTCGGGGAGTATTACTGATGACAGCGCTTCCGAAGTCTCAGGGCAATCTGCCGGAGATGATGCAGCACTCAATTCCGGGGAATCCGGTAACCTTGCAGCACGCCTGCTGCTTGTGGAGATTCTCTGTCACGGCGCGCCGCTCCGTTCCGCGTGGAGGGCATATGCCGGAGGTCTGCTCGAATCCTGTGGCGCGGCATCGCTCGCCGGAGTCAATTTCCGTGACAAATCCGCCGGCTGTTGGAAGGATTACCGGGTGACGATCCGACTGAACATGCCGGACGGAAGTGTCAGGACGCTCTCCGACCCATATGTTCAAGTTCCGTTTATGCAGGACTTTCTTTCCGGAGCCAATGTCCGCGAGTCCTGCCGTAATTGCCCCCACCGCAACGGCCGCAGCGGGGCGGATATCAGCCTCGGCGATTTCTGGGGCGTGGAAAAGCTTATGCCACAGGTTTTTGACCCGATGGGAGTGAGTGTCGTGAGCGTATTCTCCGAGAGGGGGTCCGAAGCCCTTGTCGGCATCTCGCCGTCCCTGAAGCTCACGGAAGTCCCGGGAGATGTCTTTGAACGCTCAATCTGGCATAACGGCGGCTACGGCGCGGCTGAGGGACAGGAAAAGTCCCCCAAAAACTTCAAGTCTAAAAACTGCGTCAAGACGCGGGAACACGGTAATTTATGAAAGTGGCAATCATAACGTTGCAGCTGCACACGAACTACGGCGGGGTTCTTCAGGCCTTCGCCCTGCAGCGCGTCCTGGAGGCTATGGGCAATGAGGTGGAAATCATCCAGTCGGACAAGATTATGCCTGAACCGGAAGGGGCGGCCGCCGTGCGCAAGTTTCTGACCCGTTCGTTCCGGAAATATGCGCTGTGCCGCAGTAATGTCGAGATTTTCCGCGAACGCCGCATAAACGGGGAGTTCCCGGTCATCGGGAAGGAGTTTGTGAGATTTTTTCGTAAATATCTGAATATACGGTATATATCATCGTTCAGCGAAATAAGGGCTTCGGATTATGACGCATTCGTCGTCGGCAGCGACCAGGTGTGGCGGCCCATATATAATCCCGCTTTGATGCATTCCTTTCTGGACTTCACCTGGGAAAATGACTTCACCCGGGGTGATTCCGGACGGACTAGGGTCTGCTCTTCTGCGGGGGAAGAAAGTGGCGGGGGACGGGATGTGCGCAGGATTGCCTATGCCGTGTCGTTCGGATGTGACGCTTGGGAATATACGGAGCGGCAGACTGCACTTGCCGCAGGACTTGCCGGGCGTTTCAACGCTCTTTCGTTCCGGGAGAACTCCGGAGTAAAAAATGCCGCCGAACATCTCGGGGTGGAAGCCGTGACCGTCCTTGACCCGACCATGCTGCTCGATGCCGGAGACTATCGCCGTCTGGTTGGGGCGCGTGTGGATTCCCCGAAGGATTTCCGAGAGGGTTGCACAAAGGTTTTCCGAGATGGTTTCACAGAGGATTCCCGAGATGGTTTCACGGCCGGAGAACAACCCGGAGCGACCTGCGGAGAGAGTCCGGAAAATGACGGAAACTCCGGGGAAAATGACGGAAACTTCGGGGTATTTGAATATGTTCTTGACAACACGGCAGAAACTGCGAATCTTGTGGCAAGCCTTGAAAGACAGCTTGCGATTCCGGTCCGCCGCTTCCTCGGCGCAGACCCTCGCGGGAGGGAAGAAATATCGCTCAGGGTGCAGCCGCCCGTTGAATCGTGGATTGAAGGCATTGCGGATGCCGGTTTCGTTCTCACTGATTCATTCCACGCCTGCGTGTTCTCCATCCTGTTCCACAGGCCTTTCGCCGTTGTGGGAAACCGCAGCAGGGGACTGTCTCGGATCATCTGGCTGCTTGAGCAGTTCGGACTTGAAAGCCGTCTCCTGTGCAACGTGGAAGACTCCATTCCGGAATCCGAAATAGACTGGGAGAGCGTCGATGCGCGGCTTGGACTGCTCCGTGCGGAATCATTTGAGTTTTTGAGGGCGAACTTGAGTTGAAAGAGAGTGATCCTTAACGCTTGCTGAAAGAAAGCAGGGGCTGGGCCTGAATGTGTGGATAATTTGAAACAAGTATATGAACTCGGTGAAAATAAGCGTGATAGTTCCTGTATTCAATGCAGCGGCAACCATAGAATACACGGTGGGTTCGATTCTCTCTCCGGAATTTTTCGAGGACTGCGAACTGATTCTCGTCGATGACGGCAGCACGGACGGCAGCGCCGAAAAATGCGATGCAATCGCGGCAATCCACGAACGCATCCGTGTTGTCCACGAGAAGAACGGCGGTGTCAGTTCAGCAAGAAATGCGGGTCTGAAAATGGCGGCGGGGGACTATGTCACCTTTGTAGATTCCGATGATATTCTGCCCAAAGCTTGCCTTTCCGACTGGCTGGCCACCATTCCGGCTGATGCGGCGGATCTCTATGTGGGCGGCTACAGGCTGCTGAACGGCTCCGCGATTGCTCCCGCACCTGAGGAAAGCCGGCTCTACCGCCACGGCGAGCTTTCGGAGTTCATCGACGACAATCTTTGCGACAACGGTTCCTACCTGCGTCCCGTCTGGGGGAAACTCTTCCGGAAGTCGCTGATTGACAGATATTCACTGCGTTTCGAGCCTGCCCTCTCATACGGAGAGGATATGTTGTTCCTGTTCCGTTTTCTGCTTCGCTGCGACATCGCGATGACAGTGCCGCGCTGCACCTACATCTACCGCGACGGCGCGTCCGGCCTTTCTTCGGATCTAAGTTCCGACAGGCATATCACGCAACTTCTGTCGCTCCTCGGGCCATATTCTGAAACGCTCCGCGACCTTGAAAGGGCATTCCCAGACAGTGTCAAGGTCAAGTCACTATGTCACAAGGATCTCACGGGCCGGCTGATCTGCCGGATACTCACTGTCTTCGCGACACGCCGCACGAAGCTCTGCACCTCCGACAACATCTCTCGACTCTATCACTATATGCGCCTCGACCCCGAACTGAACCGCTGCGGGGGGATATTCTCCCTGCGGCCGGGACAGATTCCGAATCTGCTACTCTACCGGCTTTCAAGCCCCCGTTTTTCCGCCTGCTTCTACAGGGCAAGCGCCATAGTCTGCGAAACATTGCGGATAAGGCCGCGTCACTATTAGGCTCCGGAAGACTTTCTTCGCCATTTTCATAACCGGCTCTAAACCCGACACAATTTTTTCTCCAGATGATGAAACTTAACATTCTGATATCCTGCTATAACGAGTCCGTCTCCGATGTCCCGAAGATATTCCTTCCGCAGAGGAGGGATGTCCGCTACATCGTCTCGCACCAGATATCTCCGGACT
Source organism: bacterium (assembly GCA_963607915.1). Lineage (GTDB taxonomy): Bacteria > Bacteroidota > Bacteroidia > Bacteroidales > UBA932 > Cryptobacteroides. The sequence continues at coordinate 9,076 of CAVDEO010000061.1, read as the reverse complement.
ATGCGGACTCTCATCCCGGGATTCCGGAGGAGACCCGCCTCGCGTTCGGACGGAGTGATGTCGTCTATTCTCAGTTTGCAGGAAAGGGTGTCAGTCAGAACCGCAACCATTGCCTTGATGTCCTTGAAACTGTCCTGAAGGCCGCCAAACGGCAGAATGACCGCCGGCAGGAATCGGAAGAAAAAAATGAGCCGGATGCCCTGAATAATCAGTTGTGCCTGATTTCAGACGATGACGTCAGTTACACTGACAAGCAGCTTACGCGCATAATTGAGGTTTTCGGGGAACGCCCTGCAACAGACGCGATATGTTTCCGTATAGCCACGCCGGAGGGGCAGCCTCCCTTCAAGTGCTATCCCGACAGGGGATATGAACTGCGGCAGATACCGGTCTACGGACCTTTCTGTTTCAGTTCCATTGAAATTGCCTTCCGCCTTTCTCCCGTGCTGTCGGAGAGAATCCGCTTCGATGAAAACTTCGGTCTCGGGTCGTCCCGTTGGCCGGAGGGCGGCGAGGAGACTGTTTTTCTGTCGGACTGTCTCAAGGCCGGCCTGAGGCTGGATTATGTCCCGGAGTATCTCGTCACTCATCCGTACGAAAGCACCGGGAAACGGGCAAAGACAGTCAGAAAAGCTCAGATGCTCGAAGCCGTGGCAGTGCGTTGCCGAGGAAGATTCTCATCTGCCGCGTCTGTCGGCCGTCTCCGCGTGCTGTACAGGCGGTTTCTTTCCGCTCTCCACCTGCTCTGAACCAGCTTTCTGACTGCCAGCTTTCCGAGAACAGGCTTTCTGCCCGACGGCTTTAGTTTTTGCGCGGCCGGATTCAGTTGATTCGACGTTCTTCCCGTCTCCGACAAGACCGTTGAAGTAGCGTGGCGTATTTGCCGTGATTCTCAATACCTTGCCTGTCACGGGATGCACGACGGAGAGTCCCTTGGCGTGAAGGCACAGTCTCCGTGCTGAACCGGCATCGCCGTATTTCGGGTCACCGAGCACCGGAGTGTGCAGATGTGTCGCCGCCTGGACCCTTATCTGATTCTTTCGTCCGGTTTCAAGCAGAAATTCCACGAGCGAACGACTCCCGTCGGTCTTGAGCACCCTCCAGTTTGTCACCGCCATCTCCCCGCCGTTGTCCTTCAGCGATGAATAGACCATGAAATTCCCCTCATTCTGAGTCAGCCAGCTGACAATCCTTCCGTGAGGAAGTCCGGTGTCCGTTCCCCCGTCCGTATTCCGGCTTGACTCCGATGACGTTTTTCCGTCAGGATTTCCCCCGGCACCGGGCACTCCGTCGACCACCGCCACATATTTCCTCTCCAAGACTCTTTCGTTCCAGTTGTCAGTCATCGCCCTCTTCACCCCGAAGTCCTTCGCGAACAGCAGCACTCCGGAAGTGTCCCGGTCCAGACGGTGCAGCACGTGAGCCTTCACCCGTCCGTTATACTTGTGCATAAGGTAGTCATTGACAAGCATATAAGCCGTCTCCACATCTTTCCGGTTCCCCGCCACGCTCATCAGCCCCGACGGCTTGTCGATTGCCACCAACCATTTGTCCTCATATATTATCTCAATCGTCTTTTTCATTGTATGATATGGTTTGGAAATCGTTTGCGGCTGCAAATTTAACAATTTGTGCGTCATTCATTATGTCAAAAACGGTCTGTCTAAGTAATCATTAAAAATAAGCCCCAAAAGGTGAGATATATTTTATGCTATCTCACAAACTATAAGTTAATAATCTTATAATTGCTAAATATAAGTCTTTTTCCTTATATTGGATGATTATAATCCTTTTTCCTTATTTTGTCGCTGCTATTATTAGGAATTTGCAGTATATTTGTCATCGAAAATTTAATATCTGTATAGCTATGCAGGCTACAATTTCTGCCGACATCGTGTCTTCGACATCGCTTTCTCCCACAGAGATAGTGACGCTGCAGGCAAGGATAAATGAGACTATCGTAATGTTGGAAAAACATTATGAAGGCTTTTGGGGGAGGCTTGTGAAAGGGGATTGTATCGAATGTGTCATGCCGGAACCTAAAGCCGCGTTGCGCGTGGCATTGTTGCTGAAGACCGCCATCAAGTCCTTGGACATTGCCAAAGATTCCCGAACACAACTTTTTAGAAGATATGGGATGAGGATGGCAATCGGATTGGGGGACATGAGGCTCGTTGACCGAAAAAATGGCATAATGGATGGAGAGGCCATCTATTATTCCGGACGTGCAGTCGACAGCATGCATTCGGAGAATAAATGCTCCTTTGTAGTTGTCGGAGAAAACAAAGAGTATTCAATGCTGCTGACGACTATAACAACATTGGTTGACTCAATATTGAACGGCGCGACAAGGCGTCAGTCTGAGGTTCTGTATTATAAATTGTTGTCAATGAAAGAATCGGACATCGCCTCCCTCCTGTCCATTACGCAGTCCGGTGTAAATCAGCGCGCGTCTGTCGCAAACTGGAGTTGTCTGGAAACAGCGGTTAATTGTTTTGAACAAATAAACTTTTCCAGAATATGAGCTCATCGATATTCGTTCCCTTGCTTATTGCTCACGTCTTGGGGGATTTCTATCTGCAGAACGACAAACAATGCCGAAATAAAGAAGAGAAGAAGTTCCGCAGTCCGTATCTGTATGCTCATTCATTGGTCATCGGGCTTTTGTCGTGGCTGATGGTTCCTTCATCCGGATTCTGGTGGTGCGCAGCCGTCATCGCATTCTCCCATTGTGTGATTGATTTGGAAAAAGCCTATATGACCAATAAGGGACTTCCGACATTTGTCTGTGACCAGCTGGCACATGTTGCAGTTCTGTTGACTATCGCGATTTATTGGGAAATCAATGACATGGAATCCATTACATTATTGTCTTGCTTTCCAAGGGTATGGGGAACTTTCGATTTCCCGATGTTTTTTCTTGCCGTCCTGTTATGCCTGAAACCAGCCAATATACTGATAAAATTGATTTTGGATTGTTATAAAATCGGTGAGTCAAAGTCTTGTTCCGAGATAAAGAATGCCGGGGCTCTCATTGGCAATCTGGAGCGCCTGCTCACTCTCATCCTGGTGATTTTCGGACAGTTTGAGGCCGTTGGTTTTGTCGTGGCCGCCAAATCGCTGCTTCGTTTCAAAGATACGGATACCGCCAAGACAGAGTATGTTTTGGCAGGAACATTTCTCAGTTTCGGAATAGCCGTTGTTTTAGGGCTCTGTGTGAAACTATAATTGTTACAAGTTGATTTATAAATGATTGAAATGTTGAACAAGGACGAAATATGGGATCCGCTGAGGAAGAAAATGGTGGCGCTGACTCCGGAGGAGGGCGTGCGGCAGTGGTTCATCGATGCAGTCCTGAAACAGACGATGGGCGTGCCGGAGCATATGATGATGTCTGAGGTCGGATTCACACTGGGGGAGAAGAGTCTGCGGGCCGACATTGTCGTCTATGGAAGGGATGCGAAACCTCTGGCGGTCGTGGAGTGCAAGCGGCCGGATGTCGAGCTGACCGGCGATGTGCTGATGCAGGTCGCGAGGTACAATATGATTCTGAAAGTGAAGTATGTGTTTATGACGAACGGGACCAAGACATTGGGCATTGCCTTCGCCGGCGACGGAGCTATGGCGCAGATGAAGGATTATCCGAGTTATGACAGGATGTGCGTGGAATGACCGTACGGGGAGTCTCTGTGTGCGGAGAAAAAGGACGAAGCAAACTGATCGGAGAAAATGGACTAAGCAAAATGTGCGGAGAAAATGGGAGAAGCGACGAAAACTGAGCGGAGAAAATGGACTAAGCGAAAATTGGCGTAGAAATAATGGAGCGATAAGTGATATATGGGAGAGTTCAAGGAATTTCTGAATCATAAAATCTTCCGGATTGTGTCTGATGTGGCGGAAGAAACGGGCGTGAGGGCGTTCGTCATCGGGGGATATGTGCGTGACTGCTTCCTCCAGAGGCCTAACAAGGACATTGACATCGTCGTGGAGGGTAGCGGTATCGAGTTGGCTCAAAATGTTGCAGCATACATCGAGAAACAAGAATGTTTAAGATATAAACAAAAATGTTATAAAAGCTGCTCCGCCGAAGACCGCGCTCTTGAGACCGGTTCGGATCGGGACTGCGCAGCAAAGGACGGAGAAAAGGACGGAGAAAAGGACGGAGAAAAGGACGGGGAAAAGGGGAGACACAAGGTTCACGTCACCGTCTTCCGGAACTTCGGGACGGCGATGCTGAAATACCACGGTGTAGAGGTGGAGTTCGTGGGGGCGAGAAAGGAGAGTTACAGCCGGAATTCACGCAAGCCGACAGTCGAGGACGGTACAATCCGCGAGGACCAGCTCCGGAGGGACTTCACGATAAACGCGATGGCGTTCAGTCTCCAGAAGGAGGACTTCGGCGCGCTCATAGACCCGTTCGGAGGCATACGCGACCTTGCCGCCGGCGTAATCCGTACTCCGCTTGATCCTGACACGACCTACAGCGACGACCCGCTCCGTATGATACGGGCAATCCGCTTCGCGACGAAGCTATCCACAGCGGAGAGGAAATTCACGATAGTTCCGGAATCCCTCGAATCCATACGGCGCAACCGCGACCGGCTTGAAATTCTCTCCAAGGAGCGGATCGTCGATGAACTGAACAAGATTCTCGTGACGGCGAATCCGTCGATGGGATTCCGTCTGCTCGACGAGACCGGGCTGTTGGAACTCATCCTCCCGCAGCTCACCGCGCTCAAGGGTGTGGAATCCGTTGAAGGTCACGGGCATAAGGACAATTTCACCCACACGCTTCAGGTCCTGGACAATGTCGCGGCGCTTGAAGCGGGGGCAATCGCGGAGGGGCGGCTGAAAGATTATCTGCCCGACGGGAATGAAGAAAAAAGGGCGATGACCCGCACTGAACCGAACGTGTGGCTGCGCTGGGCGGCACTTCTGCACGATGTCGGCAAGGCGGCGACCAAGAGGTTCGACCCGTCGGCGGGCTGGACTTTTCACGGGCATGAGGTCGTAGGAGGTCGGATGGTGCCCCGGATATTCAAGGCTCTGAAGATGCCGATGAATGAGAAGATGGAATATGTCCGGAAACTCGTGGAACTTCATATGCGCCCGATTGCCCTTGTGACAGAGGAGGTTACGGACTCCGCGGTGAGGCGTCTGCTTTTCGAGGCCGGAGACGACATCGATGACCTGATGATACTTTGCCACGGGGACATCACCTCCAAGAACCCGCGCAAGGTCGAGCGTCTTCACGCCAACTTCGAACTTGTGAGCCGCAAACTTGTGGAGGTGGAGGCCAAGGATGCCGTGCGCAACTTCAAGAACCCGATCAACGGCGAGTATGTGATGCAGGTTTTCGGGATTCCGCCTTGCAGCACGATAGGGACGCTCAAGGAATATGTAAAAAACGCGATTCTGGACGGAGAGATTCCCAATGAGTTCGAGCCCGCCGATGCGCTTATGCGTCAGAAGGCCGCCGAGATGGGGCTGACGCCTGTAGTCTGAACGGGCCGGGCAGGGATTGCCGGGCATTGCGGATTTGCTGCGGATGGGTATAGTAAGGAGAATAGTTTACAGAACGGATATGGCGGAGCAACGGACAAGACTTGAGGGCTGGATTGAGGCATTCCGGATTCATATTTCCGGAGTGCGGAGATTTTCCGCCCGTACCTGCGAGATATATTCCGACATACTCGGAAGATTCTCGGATTTTGTCGGAGATGTCGGGACCATCACTTCCTCCGACATTCGAAATTATGAGGTGCATATCATTGATTCGGAGAAACTTGCGCCCAGAACAGCCAACCTCCACATGAGCGTGCTGAGCAGTTTCTGCGCATGGCTCGTCCGCACCGGCGAACTCAAGTCCAACCCTGTGCGAGCTGTCCGCCGTCCGAAGATTCCCAAGCGGCTGCCGGAATTCTACAGGGAAGACGCGATGAACCGCTATCTCGCGCAGACGGACATATACGCGTCCCCCGAATTTCTCGAGTCTTTCCGCGCCGCATACGCACTTTCTGCGAAAGGCGACAGGGACGCCGGGGCGCAGGCCCGCGAACTTTATGAGAAGAGGCTCGAACGGGCGGTCATATCCACGCTGCTCAATCTCGGAATACGCCGCAGTGAACTTGTGGGGATGAACACAGGAGACATGGACATGTCCCGGAGGGTGGTCACAATCAGGGGAAAAGGCGACAAGATGAGAGAAATTCCCGTAATTCCATCGTTGTGTGAAGAAATTATGCTATATTTGAAAGCGGTTGAGATAATGGCGGGAGGGAAGAGAACTGCGAAGGACGCGATGTTCGTGACCTGGAGCGGAGGACGGATATATCCGGTGCTCGTCGACAGGATTGTAAAGGGCGAATTTTCACGCATTTCCGGGATTACCGGACGGCGCTCGCCCCATGTTCTGAGGCACACGCTCGCGACAGAGCTGCTTGACGGGGGGACCGAACTCAATTCCATAAAGGAAATGCTCGGGCACGCTTCGCTCGCGACTACGCAGATTTACACCCACAACTCCGTTGCGAAACTGAAACAGGTTTATAAATCAGCCCATCCAAGGGCAAAAAAAGGAGGTAACTATGGAGATTAGAGTTCAGTCCATCCGTTTCGATGCAGATCAGAAACTTCTGGATTTCGTGGAGAAGAAACTGTCGAAGTTGCCTAAGTTTCACGATTCCGTCATCGGTATCGACGTGAAGCTGTCGCTGCTTCAGGAGCATGACAACAAGAATGTCTGGGTGAAGGTGCAGGTGCCGGGGAATGACATCGTTGTCGAGAGGAATGCGGCGACTTTCGAGGATGCGGTGGTGGATTGCGCGGACATTCTCAAGGAAAAGCTGACGAGGGTCAAGGAAAAACAGCTGAAATAGGAAATCGTTTGCGGAGAAGCCTTTTTCTGAGACTTCTCCACTTTTTGTGAAAGAATACTATGGCAAAGGGATTTGCGGAGACGGATAGACAGTGCGCGGAGACAATCGCGGATTTGAGGGCGGGAAAGTTCGCACCGGTGTATCTTCTGATGGGGGACGAACCCTATTATGTCGACATGGTCTGCGACGCGGTTATTGAAAACGCGTTTTCCGACGACAGCGAACGCGACTTCAACCAGGCGATATTTTACGGTGCAGATGTCGATGCGGCCGCTGTCATCACCGAGGCGAGGCGCTACCCGATGTTTGCGGAGCGGCATCTTGTCGTTATCAGGGAGGCGCAGATGATGCGTTCGCTTGAAGAGCTTGCAGTCTATTGCGGCAAGCCTCTGGAATCCACAGTGCTCGTCATAGCGATGCACGGGGCTTCTGCGGACAAGAGGAAATCCCTCTACAAGACCGTCTCCAAAATCGGGGTCGTGCTGGAGTCATCCCAGCTGAGGGACTACGAGATGCCTCAGTGGATAAGCTCCCATTTCCGCTCCAGAGGGCTTCAGATAACTCCCGAAGCTGCCTCTCTGCTGGCGGAGTATGCCGGTACAGATCTCTCCAAGATTGCGGTGGAGACGGACAAGATGCTCAAGAATCTCCCTGAAGGGGTGACCGGGGTGTCCTCCGAGGACATTGAAAGGAATGTCGGGATAAGCAGGCAGTACAACATCTTTGAACTCACGCGGGAACTTTCCGCCCGGAATGCCGCCAAGGCGCTGAAGATAGCTTCGTTTCTCGGTTCTGCGGCGCAGTTCAGGCTGGCTTCCGTCACCGGACAGCTTTTCACGCATTTCTACAGGATATTGAAATACAACGCGCTGCTGATGTCGAATCCCGGGGCGGGAGGCGATGTGAAAGTCAGGCTGCTTGGCGTGAACCCCTACTTCCTGCGCGAGTATGACATGGCGGTGCGGAACTACCCGCTGCGCAAGTGTATGGCGGCCGTGGCTCTCATCCGGGACTACGACTTCAAGGGCAAGGGCGGCGAGACCGGCGAGGCGACCGACGCGGAACTGCTTTCCGAACTTACCGCGAGGCTGCTCAACCTGTGAATGCATGTCATCGTGAAACGGATATTGCCATAAACATATATCACCGTAAACATATATCACCGTAAACATATATCACCGTAAACATATATCATCATAAACATATATTACCGTAAACATAAGAAACGATGAGTCTTATTCAATGCAACGAAATCTGCAAGTCTTTCGGCGAGAAGACTGCCCTCGACCACGTCAGCGTGACGATGGAGAAGGGCAGGATTTTCGGGCTTCTCGGCCCTAACGGTTCGGGGAAGACCACGCTGATAAGGATAATCAACAGAATCACCATCCCCAATTCCGGGGAGGTGCTGTTCGACGGCCGCCCGATAACCCAGCGGGATGTGGAGAAAATCGGCTATATGCCGGAAGAGAGGGGACTCTACCGGAAGATGAAAGTGGGGGAGCAGGCTCTGTTTCTGGCCCGTCTCAAGGGTATGTCACGCACGGATGCCGAAAATGAACTGAAGAAATGGTTCGTACGCTTCGGCATCGAGTCGTGGTGGAACAAGAAGGTCGAGGAACTGTCCAAGGGAATGGCCCAGAAGGTGCAGTTCATCACGACTGTCGTCCACCGTCCGTCCCTGCTGATACTTGACGAGCCTTTCAGCGGTTTCGACCCTGTCAACGCCCAGGTCATACAGAAGGAAATTCTCCGTCTGCGCGACGAGGGGGCGACGATTGTCCTTTCCACCCACAACATGGAGTCGGTGGAGGAACTCTGCGACGACATCGCGCTCATCAACATGTCGAAACTCGTCATCGCCGGGCCGCTCGACGACATCCGGCGCCGCTACGGCAACAACAATGTCGAACTTGTTTATACAGGTGACACGGCTCTCCAGCCGCATGAGGGTCTGTTCGCGGTTCTCAGCGACAGCGATGACGCGGGCCGGCACACGGCCGTCCTCTCGCTCTCTCCGGGAGTGCGGAGCAATGACATCCTTTCCGCCGTTCTTGCGGAGAGCCTGACGGTCAACTCATTCCAGGAACTCGTTCCCAGGATGAACGACATATTCATCGAACTCGTGAAGGATAATAAAAACTAGGAAACATCATGAACTTCAGAAATATAGGCGTGGTCATCTCAAGGGAATATAT
>CAVDEO010000060.1:0-15406 GCA_963607915.1 bacterium | reverse complement strand
GGCATCTGAAAAAGACAGAAACATAATCAGAACCGGACAGGAAATATTCACGGCAGATTCTTGAACGGCAGGGGCTGAAACTTGTCCAGCAGTGACAGGCACTCGGCTCGGTCGCGGACAAGCTGGCCGCGGAGGGCCTCCTTGGAGGAGAAACGGATTTCGGAGCGGAGACGCCTGAGGAAAGTTATGCGGAGAGGGAGACCGTAGATGTCCTCATCGAAATCGAAGATGTTGGTTTCCACCGTTATGTCAGAACCGGGGTTCACCGTCGGGCGGGAGCCTATGTTGCACATCCCGTAGCGCAGTTTGCCGGCTCCGTTATCCTGCTTCGGGGAACACAGTCCGGAATCCTGGAGCGCATCTGCCGGAACGGCGTCGTCACCGGATTCCGGGAGTTCCACCCTCACAAGATACACTCCGTTCGCCGGAATGAGCTTCAGAGGTTCGTAGAGCCGCATGTTCGCAGTCGGGAAACCGAGCGTGCGGCCTATGCGGTTGCCCGAAACCACCACGCCGTTCAGGAAATAGCCGTAGCCGAGCATCGCCGAGGCCGCTTCGACCTCTCCTGCGGAAAGAGCCGCACGAATCTTCGTCGAGCTTATGTTTCCGAGAGCCGCGCAGGGAATCAGTTCCACACCGAGCCGCGAGGCGATTCCGCGCACCGCCCCGGCGTCGGCTCCGTCGGAGCCGATTCTGTTGTCATAGCCGAAGATCATCGCCGTGCAGCCGAAACGCCCCACGAGATGGTCGCGGATGTACTGCTCCGCCGTGAGCGAGGCGAACTCCCGGTTGAAGCGTATCACCTCCAAGCTGTCGACCCCGAGAGACAGGAGCAGTTCCCGCTTTTCAGAAAAGGATGTAAGCAGCCGCAGCCCCGGCGCATCCTGCTGGAGCACCGCACGGGGATGAGGGCTGAAAGTGACAACCACGGAGTCCGTCCCGCGTTCCCGGGCGGCGGCGACAAGCTGCCTGACCACCGCACGGTGACCGAGATGGACTCCGTCAAAGAAACCCGTGGCGACTACAGCCATCTCACAAGTTCAAAATCCTGTCTGTGAGGCAGAAGCGGGTTCTTCGCGTAGATTCTGCCCGCCACCTGATAGACACCTGTGGTCTCCGGAAGGACGGTGGTCTCGTACTTCACGATGCCGTCGTTCACCTCGACCGGAGTGCAGCCGCACTTCTCCACGATGTGCATCCTGTTCTTCGCGTCCTGAGTCGCGAAGAGGAACTCGACCCCGATTTCGGACGGGTCAAGGTCTCCGATGTTGAGAACCGCGTCAGCCTTGTATTCGTGACCGATGGAGACATTCCCGGCGGCGCTGTCCGGCTTGTTCACCGAGATGACCTCGACCCTCCCCCATGCTCGGCGCATGTGCTTCTTCCACGAGGCAATCTCGCGGGCGACCTTGTAGTCGTCGGCGATGAGGGACTCGTAGCGCGCGGACTGAGGGTTGTAGTACTGGTTCACATAATCGGTGAGCATCCTGTTCGTGGTGAAGTTGCAGGCGACCTGAGCCACCGTATTCTTCACATATTCTATCCACGAGGCGGAACGTCCCGTCGACGGGTCCTTGTGGTAGAATGTCGGGGCTATCTCATTTTCGATAATCGTGTAAATCGTCGCCGCGTCAAGCTCGTCCTGATAGTTCTGGTCGTCGTAGGTGCGTTCCATAGGCAGCGCCCAGCCGCAGCCCGGCTTGTAGCCCTCGACCCACCATCCGTCAAGCACGGAGAAATGCATCACGCCGTTCATCGCGGCCTTCTCTCCCGATGTCCCGGAAGCCTCGAGCGGACGGGTAGGGTTGTTCATCCACACGTCAACACCCTGCACGAGATACTTCGCGAGAGTGATGTCATAGTTCGGCACGAAGACTATCTTTCCGATGAAACGGTCCTGCTTCGAGACATCCACAATCATCTTGATGAGGTCCTGACCCGCCTTGTCGGCCGGATGCGCCTTGCCCGCGAAGAGGAACTGCACCGGACGCTCCGGATTGTTCACAATCTCGTCGAGGCGGTCGAGGTCGCGGAAGAGCAGGTGCGCACGCTTGTAGGTGGCGAAACGGCGGGCGAAGCCTATGGTGAGAACATCGTCGCGCAGAGTATCCTTGATGGTCACAATCTGGCGCGGAGAGTAGTGGTTCGCGGCGGCGGGGTCTGAAAGACGCTCCTTCACTTCGGAAATCAGCTTCTTGCGGAGTTCCGTGCGTACTGACCACACGGTCTCGTCCGAAACCTGATAGATGCCCTCGAAACAGCTCTTGTCATAGTGGTGCGTGCCGAACTCGGCGCCGAACACCTTGGCGTGAATCTCCTTCCATGCAGGAGCCGTCCATGTCGGGTAGTGGACACCGTTGGTCACATAGCTTACATGCAGCTCCTCAGGCAGATAGCCCGGATACATCGGAGCGAAGATGTCCTGGCTCACCTTGCCGTGCAGCCAAGAAACCCCGTTCACCTCCTGCGAGATGTTCGCGGCGAGGTTGCTCATCGAGAACTTCTCGTTCGGGTTCGCGCCGTTCAGCTTGCCAAGTCCCATGAGAGTCTCCCAGTCCACCTTGAGACGCTCCGGATAGTGTCCGATATACTTGCGGAGCAGTCCCTCGTCGAACGCGTCGTGACCGGCCGGGACCGGCGTGTGGGTCGTGTAGAGGGACGACGCGCGAATCACCTCCATCGCCTCGCCGAAGCTGAGGTTCTGCTTCTCGATGTACTCGCGGAGCCGCTCAAGGCCGATGAAGGCGGCGTGCCCCTCGTTGCAGTGATAGACCTGAGGCCAGTAGCCGAGCTTGCGGAGGGCGCGGATGCCGCCTACTCCCAGAAGAAGTTCCTGTTTGAGACGGTTCTCCCAGTCGCCGCCGTAGAGGTGGTAGGTCACCTCCCTGTCTTCCTGAAGGTTGTCCTCATAGTCGGTGTCGAGCAGATAGAGTTCCGTCCTTCCGACATTGACGAGCCACAGGCGGGCGTTAATGTTGCGTCCCGGGAAGGCGATGCGTATCGTCACCCAGTTGCCGTCCTTGTCGCGCACAGGCTCCGCGGGGGTCTTCATGAAGTCCTGCGCATCGTACTTTGAGACCTGCGCCCCCTGAGAGGAAAGAAGCTGGGTGAAATAGCCGTAGCGGTAGAAAAGTCCGACCGCCACGAGATTCACGTTCATGTCCGAAGTCTCCTTGAGGTAGTCGCCGGCCAGAATGCCGAGACCGCCGGAGTAGATCTTCAGCGACGTGTCAAGTCCATATTCCATGCAGAAATACGCCACCGAAGGGCTGGTTCTCTTCGCCTTCAACGCCATATATCCGTCAAATTCGTCCTTCACCGCCTTGAGCTGGCCGAGGAACTCCACGTCAGTGCTCAGTTTCTTGAACTTTCTGAGGCTCACGCGGTCCAGCAGCGCAATCGGGTTTTCCCCGCAGGCTTTCCACGTCTTCGGGTCTATCGACTTGAAAAGATTTTTCGCCGACTCGTTCCAGCACCACCACAGATTCTTCGACAGAATCTCCAGATCCGCCAGAGACTCCGGCAGATGCCTTGACACGAAAACGCTGCTCCACGACGGCTGGTTCACTTCATTCTTCTTGTATTCCATTGGTTTCTCATCCCTGAATTCCGGGAATGCTCCTTTTTCTGATATGACTTTGTTCAATGCCTTTGAATAGGCTTCCTTGTAATAGACTATATTGTTCTCCCACAGCGCGATTTCGGAAATTTTCCTCGCGTTGTCCATATATTCCTGACGGTTGTCGGCCGTCAGCCCCGCAATCTCGCGGATTCTGTCCACGGTCTCCCCGACGACATCGTTGTAGTTCGAATCGTTTCTCGTGACGACGGCAATGCCCGGATGCTGTTTCCCGTAATGTCCGCGCACCCACAACCCGAAGCCCGCGAGCGACGTCGTGAGAGTCGGGACCTTGAACGCGAGGGACTCCAGAGGGGTATATCCCCAAGGTTCGTAATATGACGGGAACACGGCGAGATCCATTCCGTTGAGGAGTTCATAGTAGGACATGTCGAATATCCCGTCGTTTCCGTTGAGATAGGACGGAATGAAATATACCTTCACTTTCGTGTGCTCCGAATTGTCGAGTCCGAGTTCCTGAAGACGACGGGATATGATGTCGGACTCCGGGGTCATGAGGTAATGCGAAATCTGCGTCGTGTATGACGATCCGTCGCCCCCGAGCTTTGCCGCGAGTTCCCTGTCAGCTCCATGATGTCCCGAAGGTATCATTATGAATGCCTGTATGTCGCGCCCGGCGTAATCGGAACGGTTGAGGGAGTCGAGAGCATCGATGAACACATCTATCCCCTTGTTCTTCCACTCGTAGCGCCCGCTGATGCACATGAGCATGGCATCGTCGGGGACTTCGGCCCCGGACATTGCGGAAGCCACGGCAATCAGTCTCTTGCGCGCCTCCTTGCGCTTTGCCGGATATTCCTCGTCGGACGGGGTGAAGCTCGGTTCGAACCCGTTCGGAGTCACCACATCCACCGCGCGGCCGAGAAACTTGCGGCATTCAACTGCGGTGATTTCGCTTACGGTGGTGAACACGTCCGCGTTCTGCGCCGAAATCTTCTCAAGTGAGTGACGTGCTATCACATTGAATTCCCGCGCCTTGGCATCAGCGTCATAGCTTTCGAGCGCATCGTAGAGAGGCAGGTTGTTGCCGGCGAGACAGCGCCCGATGACCGTGGCGTGGGTCGTGAACACCGTCGCAATCGGAAGCCCCGTACCTTTGATATAAAGGAGTCCCGCTCCGGTCATCCATTCGTGGAACTGCGCCACGACCTTGTCCGAAGGGAAAAGATTGTATTTGTAGAAACTCTCGATGACCCGGCCGGCCGCGTAGCCGAACAGAGCCGATTCCTTGTAGTCCCAGTTCCCCGTGAGGGAATCGACATTGAAGCGCTTCCAGTACTCCGTCAGAATCTCGTTCTGGGAGGTGATGAACTGCTTGAAATCGACGAGTATGGCAATCGGCTTACCCGGCACGTTCCACTTCCCGATTCTCACCCGGAGTCCGTCAGCGGCCGCGGCGGCCTTCCATGACTTGAAGAGCAGCGGGTCCTCGATGAAGTCCGGATTGCTTGCCGTGTGCATCCACACGTCCGGCCCGATGAGTATGTGGTGCCGCTTGTACTCGGCCTTCAGGTTCAGTGCCTTGGTCGCGATGACCGTATAGATTCCGCCTACCTTGTTGCAGACTTCCCAGCTGACTTCAAACAGGTAGTCCGGTTTTACATTGTTGTTTTCCATTTATTTCTGTTCCTTTGAGGACAGTGCCTGGTCCACACGGACCATGAAGTCGCTCAATACGTTCATATAGTTGATGAATGCCTCGTAAGGCGTGTCATACGGGTTGAAATACTTGTGCACGGCCCCGTCGGAGAAATACTTGGTGCACATATAGTAGAAATGGTCGCTCTCCTGAAGGTGGCCGAAGTCTCCCCAGAGTTCCGCGTCGTTCAGCAGGGCGAGTTTCTCCGAAAGGGAATAGAGCTTGTTGAAGGCCTCGTTCTGAAGCTCGTTTCCGAGCCATGCCGAGGTGTCGCGCTCCTCGTCAGCCCACGAAATCGCGTCCGGAATGTCGAGCACGGCCACGGCCTTGTGCTTCTTCGCCGCACGGGACGGAGTGACGAATTCGAACTCCCCGTCGGCGATGACCGCAGAGGGAAGACAGCTCATGAAATCGAAGATTCCCGATGCGGCGCTCTGATGTTCGCCGAAGGTCTCATAGTCCATGAAGAGATTCACGATTTCGCCGTCGCCGGCCTTGAGCCAGGAAAGATATTTGTCGGCGGTCACAGGCCAGTTCTCCCAGTTCCTGTCGGAGAAACGGAACGCGATGTCGTCGCTCAGACCGAAGTTGCGCAGGAGCAGCTTCTGGCTGTGCTTCGCCGTCGATTTGTAGACGAAATTCGGACTCTGCCAGCCGAGGATATGCCTTGCGCCCTCGGTGAGTATGGTCTTGAACCCCAGCGAGTCCACCATGTCGGCGATGTCGTCCGAATAAATCAGCTCGGTGTTGCGGAAGGTCGTCGGAGTGACTCCGAAATAGTGCTCGATTGCGGCCTTGTGCTTGAGGACCTGATGCTTGAACTCAGACTCCGAGGCAAGGGAAGCGAGGGAATGGTAGTAGGTCTCGGAAAGGAACTCCACGCAGCCCGTCTCCGCCAGTGCGCGGAAGCTGTCGAGAACCTCAGGACAGTAGCGGTCGAACTGTTCCAGAGCCGTTCCGGTAATCGAGAAGGCCAGCTTGAACGCGCCCTTGTTCGCCTTAATCTGTTCAAGAAGCAGCTCGTTCATCGGAAGATAGCACTTCTTTGCGACACGGCGCAGGATGGTGCGGTTCGTGAAATCGTCGTAGTAGTGGGAGTTTTTCCCGATGTCGAAGAACCTGTACTGCCTCAACCTGTTGGGCTGATGGACCTGAAAATACAGACAAATTGACTTTTTCATATATAAATTCATTTATAATCATATATATCCCTATCATCCGAATCATTTCGCCACCGACTCATAGACCGTCTTTATCTTTCCTGCGGCGGCGGTCCACTTGAGGGCGTTCACCTCGTCGTAGCCGCAGCGGGTCGCGAAATCGGAGAGAGCCGGGTAGTTCAGAAGGCCGTAAATGGCGTCGGACATCGCATCGACATCCCAGAAATCGACCTTGAGCGCATATTTGAGCACTTCCGCGCAGCCGGACTGTTTGGAAATGATTGACGGCACGTTGGTCTGCATCGCCTCAAGCGGAGAAATCCCGAAAGGCTCGGAGATTGACGGCATCACATAGACATCCGACAGGGCGAACATCTTCCTCACGTCGTCCCCGCGGAGGAAGCCGGTGAAATGGAAGCGGTCCGCGATGCCCAGACGCGCCACATGGCGGATGCACCTGTTGAGCATGTCCCCGCTGCCGGCCATCACGAAACGCACATTGTCGCAGCGCTTGAGAACCTTTGCGGCGGCCTCGATGAAATATTCCGGCCCCTTCTGGTAGGTCACGCGGCCGAGGAAAGTGACAATCTTGTCTTTCACGCCCCTCTGGACGGTGATTCCCGCACGGCCGGAGAAATCCACGGCATTGTGGACCGTCACGACCTTCGCAGGGTCTATCCCGTATTTGTTTATGACTATGTTCCTCGTGAGTTCGCTCACCGTTATCACGCGGTCGGCCGCCTCCATCCCCTTCTTTTCAAGGTCATAGACGCGGGTGTCGATGTTGTCGTCGCTCGCCCTGTCGAAGGAAGTCGCATGCACGTGTACGACAAGAGGCTTGCCGGTGAGCTGTTTCGCGGCGATGCCGGCAAGGTAGGTGAGCCAGTCGTGGGCGTGGATGACGTCGAATTCGTCTTTATGCTGAAGGGCGATTGTCCCTCCGACCATTCCGTAGCGTGCGACCTCCTCCATAAGGTTTGTGCCGTACTTGCCGGAGAACTGGTATTTCTGGCCGTAGGTTATGCGGAAGTCCTTGACCTGACGGGCTCTTTCCTCTTCCACGATATCCGTGAAATCTTCCGGAGAGACATAGGGCACCATGTTCGTGCCCACATGGACAAAACGGACTTTCCCGAGGAATTCGTCTACGCTTGAGGAGACGGTGTCAACCGCCACGTCGCTCGCGTTGATGATGCGGACGGCCGACTGGTCCTCGTCCCCGGAAGCGGAAGGCATCACGAAAAGCACCTCCACACCGTTCTCCGCAAGCCCCTTGGTCATTCCGTAGCAGGCGGTTCCGAGGCCGCCGGCGATGTGTGGCGGGAATTCCCAGCCGAACATAAGCACTCTCATATCCTATTCCTCCTTTCCCTTTGTCGCATCCCCCTTCACGGCCTGCGGGCGGTAAAGGTTGAGCAGATAGTCTATATGAAGCAGGGCGGCAGTGCTGCAGGCCGAAGAAATCGCGCCGTGCGGCTCGTGAGGAGGATCCCCGTCGTAAAGTTCGGAGAAGGCTCCGACGCCATGCTTGTAAATGTCCTTGTAGAAGCCTTCGACGAGGTATTCCGCCCTCTTGTAGAAGGACGGCCCGACCATCCTGAACATCTGGGCGATGTAGTAGTCAAGCGGGATTATCCACGCGCAGCCCTGATGGTAGGCGAGATCCCGTTCAATCTGAGAACCCTCATACACGCCCCTGTAGGCCTCGTTTCTCGGCGAGAGGGTGCGGATACCCCGGTTGGTGATCAGCTCGTTGGAGATGGTCTGCATGATGGAGGACTTGCAGTCGTCATTCACCGGCGAGTAATCGAGCGCGATGGCGAACAGCTGGTTGGAACGCACGGCCGGATTCTGACCGGAATCATCTGCATAGTCCGCGAGATAGCCTCCACGCTCAATCCAGAAGGTCTTTTCGAAGTTGTTTTCTATGAGCTCCTTCACGCCGTTCCACCTGTCGATGAAGGCAGTATTCTTCGGCGCGTATTTCCTTTCCATTTCAAGGGCGAAGCATACGGCGTTGTACCAGAAGGAGTTGGTCTCGACCTGATAGCCGGCTCGCTCTGTAACCGGAATCCCGCCGATGTAGGCGTTCATCCAGGAAAGCGCCGTGCGCCATTTCTGCGCCCAGAGCAGCCCGTTCGGATGCAGGGCGACCTCCTCGCGGCGGCCCGGAAGGTAGCTTTCGATTACGCCCCTGACTGTTCCGCCGTATTTCTTCCAGACTTTCTTCGGGTCGGCCCCGAAGCGGATGTACTGCTGGAGAACGTCTGCGATGCGCAGCGGAGCCTCGACCTGGGTCGTGCGGGAAGAGAGCCTTTCCTGATTGTCGGCGATGAGGTTGTCGAGTATCTCCTCGAATTCCTTCGCTCCGGCTCCGGCATAGAGGGTGAGTCCCGGAAGGGCGGTCAGGGTCTCGCGCAGAAGCCCTGTCTCAAGCCAGGTCAGCCCGGCCACTATCTGCTTATGGTTGTTGCGGTTGCAGATGAGCAGGTCCGCATTATATCTCAGAAGGTCGGAATCCGAAGTGATGTCGCCTTTCTTCTTCACGATGGAACTGAACTTGCGGCTCAGCCCTTTGCTGTCCTCGACGGCCGTGGAACCCGAGAATATGACGCTCTCGCCCTTTCTGAGCTTCAGGAAAAACGCCCCGGGGACGAAGAGGTCTTCTTTGCAGTCGAAACCCCGGCGGTACTCGTCGGTGTAGGTTATGCCCTTGTACCAGAGCGGAGCATATTTGAACTCCGATGCCTTCGAGAACTGGAGATTCAGGTCTGGGAAGCCCTCGTACATATTGAAGGACACGCCGTTTTCGATTTCGCCGTAGCCGGTCTTCGCGTCCTGATTCTCGCAGGTGAGACGGTGGATGCTGCGGAACGCGAGGAAAGGTTTCACGATCATCTCGCAGGACGGCGAATCCGGCGCGAGCTCATATTTGATCATCACCTGGTCGGAGTCCGGAGCGAGAACCACGGATTTTCTGAAAGTGGTCTCACCCACCTTGTAGGTCAGAGTCGGAACCGGAGCGGCCGTGAAGTCCACGATGTACTTGTGTCCGCGCGGTTCATAAATGTCTCCATAGCAATGGATTCCGAGATTGAACCGTCTGCCGTTCACAACTATGCTCTCGTCAAGACCGGAAAGCAGAATGTGCTTCCCGCCTCCGAAGGCATCGACCGGAACAGCCAGCAGTCCGTGGTAGCGCCGCGTGTTGCAGCCCACCACGGAGGTGTTGCAGTATGCCCCCGTCTTGTTCGCTCCGATGATTTCCCTCTTGAGCGAATACTCAAGGTTCACCAGTTCGGATTTGTTGAAACTAAGGAATGCCATATCTTCAATATTATCTTATTTCCGTATTTCATACGCCACTTTTCCATGTCCGGCGTTCTCAAAGGACTTGGTCACGCTCAGGGCATTTCCGCCGGGCCTGTCATTCACGCCTCAACACAACAGCACAACGGCTCGGCAGATAGAGGAATAGGCTGTCTCCGTATCTGTCGTTCCCATTGGCGTTTTTCTGCGGAACCGTGAAATGGGCGTCATCCGTCAGACGGCCGAATCCATCGAATTCCAGTGAATCTGTGGACAGAATGTCAACCCACTTGCCGGCCGGAGCCGCAAAGCCGTAATCCACAAAGGATTCGGTCGGGTTGAAATTCGCCGCAAATATACAATTTTTTCTGCGGAAAATAAGAATTTTTTTCTCCTCGTCCTGAACCAGAAGTTCCGGCGCGCCGTCGAGTATGTCCTCGGACTTCGCCATGCCGATCATCGCCTTGTCGAAATTCCGGAGATACCTGTATCTCAGATAGTCGGGTTCCGCGAGCGACCACTGTCTGCGGGCATATTTGTACGACCATCCGTTCCCCTCCCTCGGGAAATCAATCCACTCCGGATGCCCGAACTCGTTGCCCATGAAATTGAGGTAGCCGTCCCCGGCCGTGGCGAGGGTCACGAGGCGTATCATCTTGTGCAGGGCGATTCCCCTGTCAACCGTCAGTGACTTCGAGTCCCTGTTCATCGAAGTGTACATCTCCGCGTCCATGAGCCTGAAGATTATGGTCTTGTCGCCCACCATCGCCTGGTCGTGACACTCGGCGTAGCTGATGGTCTTCTCGTCGGCGCGCTTGTTCGTGAGCTGCCACCAGATTTCTCCCATGCTCCACTGCTCGTCGCTGAGTGTCTTTATCCATTTTATCCAGTTGTCAGCGATGCCCATCGCCATTCTGAAGTCGAAGCCCACGCCGCCGGCATCGAAAGGGGCGGCAAGTCCCGCCATCCCGCTCACATCCTCGGCGACGGTGAACGCGTCGGGGTTCATCTCGTGCACAAGAATATTCGCAAGTGCAAGATAATCAACCGCATTCTCATCGACCGAGCCGTTGAAGTAGTCGTCATATCCGGTGAACGCCTTCCCGAGACCGTGGTCCCAGTAGAGCATGCTCGTGACCCCGTCGAAGCGGAATCCGTCGATGTGATATTCCTCCATCCACCACTTGCAGTTGGAGAGGAGGAAATATTTCGTCTCGTCCTTCCCGTAGTCGAAGCAGCGCGAACCCCAGGCGGGATGCCGTCCCTGCGGCCCTTTGTAGAAGTAGAGGTCTTCCCTGCCGTCGAAAAGGCTCAGCCCCTCCGCCTCGTTGTCCACGGAATGCGAATGGACTATGTCCATGACCACGGCTATGCCCTTCGCGTGGGCGGCGTCCACAAGCGCCTTGAACTCTTCCGGAGTCCCGAAACGGGAACTGAGGGCGAAGAAGTTTGAGACCTGATAGCCGAATGAGCCGTAGTAGGGGTGCTCCTGAAGAGCCATAATCTGGAGAGTGTCGTAGCCGAGGTCGGCGACTTTCGGGAGCACGTTCTTTCTGAACTCCGTGAAAGTGGAGACTTTCTCCTCTTCCCCGCTCATCCCGATGTGGCACTCATAAATCAGCGGGTGCGGGCGCCTGCCCGGCCTGCGGTGCCGCCAGCGGTAGGGCTTCTCCGGCTCCCAGACTTCGGCGCAGAACGCCTTGGTCTCCGGGTCCTGGACCGTGCGGGTGACATAGGACGGAATCCTCTCCGCACCGCCGCCGGGCCATTCGATGAAGAGTTTGTAGAGCGTGCCGTGGCTGAGGAACATGTCGTCGAGGACGATTTCCCAGTTGCCGCCTCCGATGGGCTTCAAGGCGTATGCCTCGGAGCGTTTCCAGTTGTTGAATTCGCCGATGAGGTAAATCCGCGTGGCGTTCGGAGCCCATTCCCGGAACACCCACCTGCGGTCGGGAGTGCGGTGCAGGCCGTAGTACAGATGGTTGTTGACAGACTTGGACAGCGAGCCGTTTTTTGAATAACGATTCTTCAGCGCCTCAATGCGGTCGTGCCTCGCGTCGATGACCCCTTTGTATGGCATGAGCCACGGGTCGGTTTCATATATTTTCTTTATTCCGGTCATATATATTCTTGGTTATCAGTGGTGTTTCTATTGTTCCGGCGTTCCGGCGTCCCGGCGTCCCGACGTTCCGACGTTCCGACGTTCCGGCGTTCCGGCATCCCGAGATCCCGATGCCCGATGCCGCCGTCCGTCATGAGAGTCCGCCGTCAATGTTCAGCGTCCGCTCGCGCACGCCCCGGAGCCACGCGCGGCAGTCCGCGATGAGTTTCTCGGAGCGGCGGATGTACTTGTCGATGTCATCAATCGGAGTCTCCGGATTCTCGACGGTCGAGGCAATCTTCTCGAGTTCCGCGACCGCCGCGGCGTAATCGAACATTTCCGCAGGCTTCGCATCTGCCTGCTCCAATGTCTTCTCGCTTGTCTTTTTCATTGCCATATACTTACATGTTTTCATCAATCATAGCCCGTCGGTTTCTGTCCTCAGTTTTCAGGCTTCCTCCGGTTCACGGACACGACATCCGCCTCGACCGTCCCGTCCGCGAACATCACGCGCAGACGGTCTCCGCCCTTCAGCGACGACGCCCTTTTCATGACGACGCCCTTCCCGTCGGCGACGAGGACATAACCCCGTTTCAGAATATTCCTCGGATCCGCACCCACAATTCTCGTCAGCAGGTTCTGAAGACGCATCTCCATGGCATTAAGACGGTTGGTGAAAGCCAGACGCATACGCGACGCGAACTCTCCGAGCCTCGCGTCCTCACCGGCGAATATCCCCAGAAGTTCATCGGCAAGCGCCGTCGGAGTCTTGAGGAACGAATACGCGACCATGTCGCAGACATGATAGTCCCGGTCATGCCCGACGGCAGTCAGCACCGGCAGCGGACATTCGGCAATCGCGCGGGCCATCACATAGTCGTCGAAGCAGGCCAGGTCCAGCGCCGACCCGCCCCCGCGAAGCAGCAGGACTGCGTCGAAGTCTTCAGCGCATTCAGCAATCTCCCGCAGCGCATCGGCCACGGACTGCGGGCAGGACTCGCCCTGCATCGCCGCCGGGAAAAGACGCAGGGCAAACCTGAAGCCGTACTCGTTTTCATTCAGATGACGCACGAAATCCCCGTAACCTGCGGCATCCCCGGAAGAGACCACGGCGAAACGCCAGGGCAGGACAGGGAAGGCAAGTTCTTTCTGCCTGTCCATAAGTCCCTCGTCCTGAAGCCTTTTGATGGTCTTCAGCCTCAAGTCCTCCTTCTTTCCGAGTGAAAATTCGGGGTTGATGTCGGTCACGGAAAGTGCGAACCCGTAGAGTTCGCTGTAAGTTACCTGCACCTGCACGAGAATCTCAATCCCCGGCCTGAGCGACTCCCCCGTCACCGACTCAAAGAACGGCTTGAGCACCCGCCACTTGGAGGCCCAGATGACCGCCCGGGACTTGGCCACCACCCGTTCGTCTTCGGTCTGCGAGAGTTCAAGGTAGCAGTGTCCTCCGAGCTTTGCGCTCACGGAAGCCACTTCGGCCCTCACCCAGAGCCTCTGGGGAAACATCTCCTCCAGCCCCTCTCGCACAAGAGCCTGCAACTCAAGCAGATTCAAGAAATCCTTTTCCATATTCATAAAATCGGCACGCGCACCGCGCATCCTTGCAAATGTAGCGAATAAAAAGGATTCTTCATATATTTGTATTCCATAATCTTATACAAGACACACCATGCCACAGAAGACACCCCCTGCGGACGAACTGTCTACCGCGCCCAAAGGAAATCACGACAGCTGCACCTATGAAATCCTGTGCGAAACCGACTGCTTCAGCAGGACATCGCGACCTTCAAATGGAATCCGAAGAAAGGACGGATAGGATTCTGACACCCCGCAAAACGAGCAATTATGAAAATATCATATCCCATCATCCTTCCGCCCGAGGCAGGTTCATATCCACAAAATCCGCGAATTTCAGGATTCTGTCTGCTGTGTGAGGATTGAAAAGCAGGTGTTCAAAGTCACGTTTCTTGACGGTGAGGTCTATGGTGGACAATTTATCCACGATTGCCTTTTTCAGCTGCTCAGCATCGGCTATCCCGGTTCTTTGCGAGAGAAATTCGTAGGACGGCCCGGTCTGCTGCATGAGAAACATGCAGTCATAGAAGTCACGTCCTTTTGCCCTTGCGAGCAAGGCCGACAGCTTCATGCTTAGCAGAACCGAATCGGGAGGAACAGGCAATGAAAAGAAGAAGCCACAGCGCTGGACATGACGGGTTTCAACTGGATATGGCGTCCCCTGATCCTGAGCCTCGATTTTCAGCAGGAACCGCTCCTCCTTATGCCCTGTCAGTCCGAGTTCAAAGAGAAACTCCGGGAAATAAATGTTGCGTCTGAAAGCCGTCAGTTTCAGGTTCTCCTTGTCGCGAGGCTCGGCATTAAGTCCGGAATTTTTCAAAAACGTGACCACGCCGTCAGTCATTTCAGCGAACTCCAGTTCCGACAAGTTCTTGCAGTCGAAATCGAGGTCTTCTGAAAAACGGTCTATCCCTTTGATGAGTCGAAGATTCGTTCCTCCGATAAATGCGAGTTTGCTGATATATGCGGTATTCGCAAGATAATCGAGCACCATCAACTGTATGTACTCCTTGAGGATATGTTTCTGAAACACCGCATTTGATGTGAGTTGCGACGGGAAATATCCGTTAATGTAAGAGAGATCCATCATATTCCGTATATTTTCAATAATTTCTTCACCCTTCCGTCAAGAGCCCTGCATCCGATTTTTTTGCGGTATTCCATCAGACGGTTTATGTCAAGTTCCTCTGTCATAAAGTATTCGTCAAGCCGTAGCTGTTCCAGTTCCGCATCGCTGTCGTAGAACGGATAGAGATAGAGCAGGTCAAGCAAAGCCTTCTCCGGATTGGCCAGCATCCAAGTCTGAGCTGGGCTGCCGATTGCGGATGTTGCCGGAGGAAGAGTTACCGGCTTATAGCCGAAGAACAGGGCGGATTTCAAGTTCTGATAGGAATAATGCCCGAACTTGTTTTCAAAACACGCAGTTTTCAGAGTCGTCACGGATGTGATGTCCACGACTGCCTCTGGAATCATCCCATAAATGCTCAATGCCGTGTGGAGACTGATGTATGAGGGACGATAGATGCGGCTGGCCACATAGCGTGAAAAATCCGGACGCTGCAGCATTTCCGGAAAGGCATACCACCCCTGACGCAGTCTTACAAGCAGGTTCCTCTGCAACCAGCGCGTGAGACTGTTCCTGTCAAATCCGGGGAAACAGGCTCGCGCCTGATGGATTGAAAAGCATCCGTCAGGCAACAATTTTTCCCGAAATTCCAAATAACTCACCATCACATTTCATTTCCGAAACACTGCAAATATAATGCATTTCGGAAACAAAACGAAGGATTGGCAAGAAAACTCAGATTTGTCCCCACGGAAGTGCCGTCCCGGCGGAAGTGTTCAGCCGGCGATCCCCGGCATAGACCACCGCCTTATGGGAGGCATCCGCCGAAGACAGTTTTGCCCAGTGCACCAAAAGCAGCGTAGTGCATTTTCGTTGAGAATTAGCGGAATTTTGACTACCTTTGCAGTTTAGTAAG
>CAVDEO010000059.1:0-15534 GCA_963607915.1 bacterium | reverse complement strand
TAAGAAACATTGTCTGCTTTTCAAAGAAGACGGGCTTCATTTCTGCACAGTCATTCCGGACAGTCATTTCTGCACAGTCGCAGGGTAGCCGAGTTTGTTGATGGCTGCCGCAAGCTTCTCCACCGAAGTCTTGGAACTGTCATATTTAATGGTGATGGTCTGAGCCTCCAGATCGACTTTGAGATCTTTCACCCCCTTTTCAAAAGAGATGTTCTCATTGACTTTGGCGACGCAGTTCTTGCAGTGGAGCTTTGTGGCGAACACCACAGTCTTGATTTCACCTTTCGGAGCCTTGGCCGCTGAGACAAGCGCCGCCCCGTTCACGGAAACATTCTCAGAAACTCCGGCTGAAGCCGCCCCCGCAGGACAGGCGGACATCGCGGCAGCCACGGCAACCGCCGCAAACAGACAAATCATTTTTCTCATAATCGTGTAGATTTTATTATAATGTCAATTCCAATCTTTTCAAGCATAACACACAAAGCCTGCAAGCATCAAAACAACCGCCGGGATGTGAAATTCTGATAAAAAGTGCAATTGCAAGGCTTGCGAGGAGTTCAAACCGCAGCAACCTGACGGTTGTGAGGATTTGGACGACGAGCATAACGAAGCAAGTGCCTTTTTTGCAGAATTTCAAGTGCCTTTTTTGCAGGATTTCATTTCCATAAGGTGTAGCGAAGGCCCGCATATACCTTAATCCCCATCAGCGGGCCCCAGATGCAGCTCGCGTCGAACGACTGCGAACGCGGATCGATGTGCCCGTCCGCCAAGGTGTCGCCGGAGACCACGACCTTCTGTCTGTAATTGGTCAGATTCTCCGCGCCGACATAGATGTCCAACCCTTTGAATCTCTTCGTAACCTGCGCATACAGAAGCGGATAGACCGGAGTACGCCCGTCCTTGTAAAGCAGATTCCCGTCGGAGTCCTTCATCTCCTTCATAAAATCATAGACCCGGCACGAACCGTTCACTGAAGCGGTGAAATCGAAAATCCACTTGTTCAGAGGCAGGGTATACTGGAGATTCAGAACACCCTTGCAGCGGCTTGTGAGCGGTCTTTCGGTCAGGCCTTTGTTGGCAAGTTCAATCTTGGCGTTGGTGTAACGGAAGGTCGCCGTGACGGTGAAGCGCTCCACAGGCTCGACATTGAAGTCCAGCTGGATGTTGTCGGTGAACGAACGGCCGTCAAGAGAATAGAAATCAATCTGATTTTCAAGGTGTTCATAGTCCACGACCATCTGCTGCACGAACTGCGTACGGAAATAATCGACGCTCAGGTAGGTGTTCGACGAAGCTCCGAAAGGCATGTAATAGGTGACATTGCCTCCGAAGGTCCACGCGTCTTCGAGTATGTGGTCGTTGTAGGCTCCGTTGAAAATCTTGCCTGTCGAGAACACGCCGATGTTGTCAATCAAAGGTGTGGAATATCTCAGTCCCCTGCCTCCGTTGGCCCGGAGCACGATTTCTTCAATCGGGGAATATTTCAATGTGAGACGCGGGGATATATGCGGCTTCGATGAGAGCTTCGGGTCTTCGACTGTACCGTTCTTCGCGAAATACCAGTCTCCCCGGACACCCGCGATTGCCGAGAACTTGTCCCCGTAATGGAAGGTGTATTCTCCGAATATTCCGACATTTCCGAGATTCGTGACACCATTGAAAGTCTCCGCCGAGAGCCCCCGGCACTGCCGCGAAAAATCCTCATTGTAGCTGTCGAGAACGCCGTTCAGCCCGAGCGTGAATTTGTGGCTTTCATTGATTTCGTTCTGATAGAGCAGGTTGAGGAAGCCGGAATGCTGCCCGGCGAGATATTTCGTGGAACCGAACCACGAGTCCATATCCTGGTAGCTGTAGTCGGCCACGAGAGCGATGTTCTGCGAATTGTCTTCGTTCAGAGGCACGCCGACCTTGAGATAGCCGTTTATGGACTGGTTGAGGATGTTCGAACCCCAGGGATTTATCTCGCCGTCTGCCAGTCCGTCGAGCTTGTAACTGTTGTGGTCGTAGAAATGCTTCCGGCCTTCGGAATCCTTGAGCATTTGGCCTCCGAGACGGCTGTCACGCAGGGCGCGCACTCCGAAACGGACCTGCACGCCGCTCGGGGCGTAGTAGAGCCAGCGGTTGGCGAGGTTGAACTGGAGCATGCGCGGATCGTCGAGGAGGGTGTCGTGGTTATGGTCAAGCGTGGCGAAGTTGCCTGAGACGTGGCCGAGTATGACGGTGCTCCAGTTTTCGTTCAGCTGGAGGGATGAGGCGACATTGAAATCCATTTTGGAGTCGCTCATCGCCGAATAGTTGAGGAACAGAGGCTTCTCGTCCGTCGGTTTGCGGTGTTCCATGTTTATCTGTCCCGTCATCGATTCCACGCCGTTGATGACGGAGGTGGAACCTTTGGCAATCTGGATGCTCTCCAGCCACTGCCCCGGAATGTAGGAAAGTCCGAAAGGAGCTGAAAGTCCGCGCATTACCGGACGGTTCTCGTCAAGCATCTGGGTGTAGACTCCGGAAAGGCCGAGAAGCCGGATCTGGCGTGCGCCCGTGACTGCGTCCGAGTAGCCGACCGTCACGCTTGCCGAATTTTCGAAACTCTCGGCGAGGTTGCAGCAGGCCATTTTGCACAGACCGGCCGCCGAAATGACCTCAGTTCTGATTTCCTTCCCCCGGGGGAGGTAATTCCCCGACTGATGAGCGGTGAATACCGCAGCCTGAAGGCTGTCCTGCCTCTCTCCGTAAATCCCCGTGGTGTCAGGGGTCTGGGCACGAAGTGCCGCCGTGCCGCAAATCGCGAATGCGGCGATGAAATATATCTCTTTCTTCATAGTGATTCAAAACCCGGACGGCGCGAACAAAATCCATTCCCGCACGATGCAACCGGATTGCAAGTGTATTTTGGGAAAAAATATCCCTATTTTTCATAACTTTGCGCGTTATTGAATAATTCGCTGTCAGAATCGGATTAGAATCGGATTGAAAAACAATAAAACTCAAGGATACCATGAAAGATTTTGTAAAAATGCTTCTGGCCGTGGTGGCCGGACTGCTGATTTTTTCGGTGCTCTGGGTGGTGATGATGTTCAGTTTCATCGGCTCGGTGGCTGCGCTGTCATCATCTGAAACACCGGTAATCGCCAAGGAGGGAGTCCTCAACGTGGATCTCTCGAACATCGTGCTGAACGAACAGTCCCAGCCTTTCAGTTTCAGCCTCAGCCCGAGCATGTTCTCGACCGAAGCCCAGCCGACGAGCATAGGGATATGGAATGCCGTTCAGGCGGTGAAGGCGGCAGCGGCGGATCCGGGAATCAGGTTCATCAACCTCCGTCCGGACGGCGTCTCAGCCGGGATCGCGGAACTTGAGGAATTCCGCAAGGCTCTCGCTGACTTCAGGCTCAGCGGCAAGGCCATAGTGGCGTTCACCGAGAACCCGTCCAACGCGAGCTACTATCTCGCCAGTGTCGCCGACAAGGTCTATGTGACCGGAAGCAACGGCGGGATGAACACTCTGATCGGAGTCTCAACACAGATGTTCTTCCTCAAGGACATTCTCGACCGGCTCGGAGTGAACATGCAGCTGATCCGCCACGGAAAATACAAGTCCGCCGGCGAAATGTACATAAAGAACAGCATATCTCCGGAAAACCGCGAACAGACTCAGGAAATGATCAGTTCCATCTGGAACAGTCTGGCTTCGCAGATTGCTCAGTCACGCGGAATCGAACTCGGAAAGTTCAACTCCCTGATTGACAATCTTGAAATCAACAGCCCCGAAGATTTCGTGAAATACGGGCTTGCGGACGAGGCTCTCACCCGCGAACAGAGGGTCGAAAAACTCTGCACCCTCTATATGACGGACGACATCGACAATGTAAGCTTCATTCCTTTCGAGGACTATGTGGCCGTCAAGACCGCGGCCGTCAAATTCAGCCAAAACCAGATTGCAGTAATCTATGCAGACGGTGAAATCGTGGACGGCAACGGCAGCGAGAATGTCGCCGGAGACCGGTTCGCGGAACTCATCGCATCCGTTCGCGCCAATGACGCGGTGAAAGCCGTCGTGCTCCGTGTCAGCTCGCCGGGCGGAAGCGTGCTCGCATCGGACAAAATCCGCAATGAGCTGAAGCTTCTCAAGGAGAAGAAGCCGCTCATCGCCTCCTACGGCAACTACGCCGCTTCCGGAGGATACTGGATTTCAGCAGGTTGCGACTACATCTTCTCCGATGCCACGACCCTCACGGGGTCCATCGGCGTTTTCAGCCTCATTCCGGACTTCAGCAAGACGGTGAAGAATCTCGCCCACGTGAATGTGACGATGATAGGCTCCAACAGCCACAGCGACATGTATTCCGGGATGCGTGCGCTCAGCAGGGATGAAATCGCCTACATGCAGGAGAGTGTGGAGGACATCTACGACGAGTTCACGGAGATAGTTTCCGAAGGCCGGGGACTCCGCAAGACTTATGTGGACTCAATCGGTCAGGGACGTGTGTGGACAGGCGCCGACGCGATTGAAATCGGTCTGGTCGATGAAATCGGAGGACTTGAAGCGGCTCTGCTCAAGGCGGCCGACAAGGCTGACGGCAGCGTGGGTCTTGACAATTTCCAGATTGTGTCCTACCCTTCAGTCCAGAGCACCTGGGAGGCGCTGCTCGCCGCATTCCAAGGTCAGCATGCTCCGGTGATTTTCGCCGGCACACCGCTTGAAAAAGTGGAGCAGGCGTTCCGCGATGTCACTTCAGCTCAGGCGGGCAAGGCCTATGCGCGTATGGAGAACGAATATGTGATACGCTAAGTAATCCTTAAAAAACGCAAAAACATATAAAAAGAGAAAAGATTCCATATAAAAACCGATAAATCTTCGGCTTCCTATTGACTCTATGTGGGTTTGTGCGCAACTTCGCCGCACGAACCCATATTGTTTTTCATGAAAAAGGACATCCTGAAATCTTCGTTTGTAGTCGGGTCGATTGCGCTGGTATTCCTGATTGTGGGATATCAGGCGGCCGTATTCGTGCATAGCGCGGCCGTAGCGAAGATTGCCGCGGACAGGGATTGCCCGGACACGGTGTTTGTGGCTGTCGGAGACCGCGACAAATCAGCGGACTGCGGAACAGGGGTCAATGCCGGTGCGGCGGACAGGTCTGGCGGCAGGCAACATGGCGGCAGGCAACATGACGGAAGGCAACATGACGGAAGGCAACATGACGGAAGGCAACATGGCGGCATGGAGCATTCCGGGGACAAAGGCAAGTTTGTGCGGGTGGTTGAACGGCGGAGCGGGGCGAAGAGTGCGGCGGGGAAAAGTCTCCGGGAGAATGTGCCGAGGCGGAAAACGGAGACGTTCAGATTCAATCCGAATACCGTCAGTGTCGAGGATTTGCAGCGGCTCGGATTCTCTCTCAAGCAGGCGCAGTCCATCGACAACTACAGGAACAAGGGAGGCAGATTCCGGAGAAAGTCCGATTTCGCCAAGTCATTCGTGGTCTCCGACTCGATTTACAGACGGCTTGAACCCTACATCGACATTCCGAAACTCGACATCAATCTGGCGGACTCTGCGGCGTTCGATGCGCTGCCGGGCATCGGAGGATGGTTTGCACGGCAGATGATTATGTACAGGGAACGGCTCGGAGGCTATTCGTTTCCGGAACAGCTGATGGAAATCCGGAATTTTGACAGAGAGAAGTTCGACAAGTTGAGCGACCTGATATTCGTCTCGCCGCAGACCGCTGTCCCCTACCCTCTCTGGACTCTGCCGGAAGAGGAGCTGAAACGGCATCCGTACATCGGCCCGGCGGCACACGGAATCGTGCTGTTCCGCAGTTCGCAGCCGAAGGACAGATGGAGCGTCGATGAACTTCTGCGGAACAGGATTCTGCCGCCGGATGATGCGGAACGGCTTGGCAGATGCCTGATTGCAGCTCCGTAACCGCAAATCGGCAATTGAATCCGCTGTCGAATCCGCAGTTGAATTTCAGAATATGAACCCGTTGAAAAGTTTATTGACATGACACGATGAATCTGCGAACTATTTCATATCTTTGTAAGGATTATGCGCCGCCCGGTTCCGTCCTATGGGATGCCCGGGGAACCGGCGGGGACAGTGTCTGAAAAACCGGAAGAAGATTAATCATTTTATATTATCAGATATGGCAAAAGAAGTTGAAACACAGGAGAATGCCTCTGCAAACGCAGCGAAGCTCAAGGCTCTGCAGGCGACCATAGACAAAATCGAGAAGGACTACGGAAAGGGGACAATCATGAAACTCGGTGACCAGCCGAAGTTCGAAGTTTCCGTGATTCCGAGCGGCTCAATCGCCCTTGACCACGCTCTCGGAATCGGCGGCTACCCGCGCGGAAGGGTCATCGAGATTTACGGCCCGGAATCCAGCGGAAAGACGACCCTCGCAATCCATGCGATTGCACAGGCTCAGAAACAGGGCGGGATTGCGGCAATCATCGATGCGGAACACGCCTTCGACCGCAGCTACGCCAAGAATCTCGGTGTCGACCTCGACACTCTGCTCATATCCCAACCGGACAACGGGGAGCAGGCTCTTGAGATTGCAGACAACCTCATCCGCTCCGGAGCGATTGACATCATAGTCATTGACTCGGTGGCGGCGCTCACCCCGAAAGCCGAAATCGAGGGCGAGATGGGTGATGCGAAGATGGGGCTTCAGGCACGCCTTATGAGCCAGGCGCTGCGCAAACTCACCGCCAACATCAGCAAGACCAACACCTGCTGCATATTCATCAACCAGCTGCGCGACAAAATCGGAGTGATGTTCGGCAACCCGGAGACGACTACCGGCGGAAACGCCCTCAAGTTCTACGCGTCAGTCCGCGTCGATGTGCGCAGGACCACCCAGATCAAGGACGGGGACGAGGCACTCGGAAACCGCACCAGAGTCAAGATTGTAAAGAACAAGATGGCTCCTCCGTTCAAGAAGGCGGAGTTTGACATCGTGTTCGGTGAAGGAATCTCGCATGTTGGAGAAGTCATCGACCTCGGAGTCGAGTACGACATCATCAAGAAGAGCGGTTCGTGGTTCAGCTACAACGACCAGAAACTTGCCCAGGGCCGCGAGGCGGTGAAGCAGCTGCTGACAGACAATGTCGAGCTGTGCGACGAGATTGAGGCGAAGATTCGAGAAGCCCTCGAAAACGTTCAAGACTGATTCCCAAGAATCAACCGATGGCAAACAGATTTCTGAATTTCTATAAGATCAGCGGGTCTTCTCCGACAAGGATTGAAGACAGTCAGAAAGAGCAGAAGACATACAAGCGCCTGAGATTCCAGTCGTTCCTCGCGATTACCCTCGGCTATGGGCTGTATTATGTGTGCAGGACATCCCTGAACGTCATGAAGCAGCCTATTATAGACAGCGGCTTCCTCTCGGCATCCCAACTGGGCATAATCGGCTCCTGCCTGCTGTTCACCTATGCGATAGGCAAGTTCCTCAACGGCTTTCTCGGGGATTACTGCAACACGAAGCGTTTTATGGCTACAGGGCTGATAATCTCCTCTGCCGCCAATCTGATTATGGGACTGCTCGGCTTCGGCGCGACCGATGCTGGTACTGCCAACGCCTTCATCTTCATATTGTTCGCCATAATGTGGGGAATAAACGGATGGGGGCAGTCGATGGGGGCGTCGCCCTGCGTGGTGGCTCTCTCAAGATGGTTCCCGCTGAAAATCAGAGGGACATACTACGGCTTCTGGTGTCTCGCCCACAATCTCGGGGAATTCCTTTCGTTCATTTTCGTCGGGCTGCTCGTGGCGACTTTCGGCTGGCACTGCGGCTTCTTCGGCTCGGCTGCCGCCGGAATAATCGGGGTGCTGATTATTGTTTTCCTGCTGCACGACACGCCGCAGAGCAAGGGACTCAGCCCGGTCGAAGTGCTTTCCGGCGAATGTACGGAAGAAGAATACGCCGCAAGGAAAGAGGCGCAGGACAAGAAGTCAGGCAACCGTGCTGCCCAGGTGGCGCGAATGCAGTTCGAGGTCATCAAGAATCCTAAAGTGTGGATTCTGGCGCTGGCAAGCGCGTTTCTCTACATAAGCCGCTACGCCCTCAACGGCTGGGGCGTGCTGTTCCTCCAGAAAGTCAAGGATTTCCCTCTCACGACCGCGACGAGCATAGTCTCAATCAACGCGCTGCTCGGCATCTTCGGAACGGCGCTCTCCGGTCTGCTTTCCGACAAGCTTTTCAAGGGTGACCGCTATGTTCCGGCATTTCTCTGCGGAGTTCTGCTCACCTTGTCGTTCGCCCTGTTCCTCTACGGAGGCAATTCCTATTTCGTGAACGCTCTGGCCATGGCTCTGTTCGGCACGGCCGTGGGAGCGCTCATCTGCTTCCTCGGAGGTCTTATGGCCGTGGACATCGTACCGCGTGAAGCTTCAGGGGCCGCTCTCGGAGTGGTCGGCCTTGCAAGCTACATCGCCGCCGGCACGCAGGATGTGGTGAGCGGTCTGCTCATCGACAAATATTCCACGGAAGCGACGGAAATCATAGACGGGGTGGAAACAATAGTGAAGAATTATGACTTCGGGCCTGTTTCGGCTTTCTGGATTATATCCTCAATCATATCCTTCCTCCTTCCTCTGCTGAATGTCTATCTGAAGAAACGCGAAGCCAGATAAGTAATCCTTAACGCTTACTAAGCGGCGCTCAAAGAATAGGTTGCAACAAAAAAGGAGATGACTGAAAATTTCCAGTCATCTCCTTTTCTGAAAGACAGAATCTGTTTAACAGATTTTACTACTGCTCTTCAGGAGCGTCAGGATTGCCGTTCGGGTCAGGCTGTCCGTTGAACGGTCCCTGAGGCCCTGCCTGCGGTCCCTGCTGCTGCGCACCCTTGGCCATCTCTTCGGATGCCGCATGCCAAGCCTGCTCGAGTTCGGAGTTGTATCTGTCGATGTCGGCGATGTTCTGTGCCTTGACAGCCTCCTTGAGGGAATTTACGGCACTCTCGATTGCGGACTTGTGGTTTGCCGGAATCTTGTCGCCGAGTTCCTTGAGGTTCTTCTCCGTCTGGAAGCACATCGCGTCGGCATTGTTGATCTTGTCAATCCTCTCCTTCTCGGCCTTGTCGGCTTCCTCGTTCGCCTTGGCCTCGTCACGCATCCTCTTGACTTCCTCGTCTGACAGGCCTGATGAAGCTTCGATTCTGATCTTCTGCTCCTTGCCGGTCGCATTGTCCTTCGCGCTGACATTCAGGATGCCGTTGGCGTCGATGTCGAAAGTGACTTCAATCTGAGGCACGCCCCTCGGAGCCGGCGTGATGCCGTCGAGGACGAAATTGCCGATGAGCTTGTTGTCCTTTGCGAGAGTACGTTCGCCCTGAAGCACGTGGATGTCGACCGCCGGCTGGTTGTCCGCCGCCGTAGAGAATATCTGTGACTTGCGGGTCGGGATGGTGGTGTTCGCGTCGATGAGTTTGGTCATCACGCCGCCCATGGTCTCGATTCCGAGTGAAAGCGGGGTCACGTCAAGAAGGATGACATCCTTGAGGGATGCGTCGCCTGCGAGGATACCGCCCTGAACGGCTGCACCGATGGCAACGACCTCATCCGGGTTGACACTCTTGTTAGGCTCCTTGCCGAAGAACTTCTTCACGATTTCCTGAACGGCAGGGATACGGGTGGAACCGCCTACGAGAAGCACCTCGTCAATGTCGGAAGGCTGGAGTCCCGCATCCGCGAGAGCCTTGCGGCACGGCTCGAGAGTCTTGTTGATGAGACTGTCGGCGAGCTGCTCGAACTTGGCGCGGGTGAGTGTCTTAACCAAGTGCTTAGGAATACCGCCCACAGGCATTATGTAAGGCAGGTTGATTTCGGTCGAAGTCTGGCTTGAAAGCTCAATCTTCGCCTTCTCCGCAGCCTCCTTAAGTCTCTGGAGCGCCATCGGGTCAGCCTTGAGGTCAATCCCGTCGTTCTCCGAAGCGAACTCCTGAGCCAGCCAGTCGATAATCACCTGGTCGAAGTCGTCACCGCCGAGATGCGTGTCTCCGTTGGTTGACTTGACTTCAAACATGCCGCCGCCGAGGTCGAGGATGGAGATATCGAAAGTACCGCCTCCGAGGTCGAAGACCGCAATCTTCATATCCTTGTGCATCTTGTCCAGACCGAACGCAAGCGCTGCCGCAGTCGGCTCGTTCACGATACGCTTCACATCGAGACCTGCAATCTTGCCGGCTTCCTTCGTGGCCTGACGCTGTGAGTCGGAGAAGTAGGCCGGAACGGTGATGACAGCTTCCGTAACTTCCTGACGCAGATAGTCTTCAGCAGTTTTCTTCATTTTCTGAAGAATCATTGCGGAAATCTCCTGCGGAGTGTAGAGACGGCCGTCGATGTCCACACGCGGAGTGTTGTTCTCGCCCCTCACGACCTTGTAAGGCACGCGCTCAATCTCCTTCGTGACCTGATCGTAGGTCTCACCCATGAACCTCTTGATGGAATACACCGTCTTGTGAGGGTTGGTGATGGCCTGACGCTTTGCAGGGTTGCCGATTTTCCGTTCTCCGTTGTCGGTGAACGCGACCACTGACGGAGTCGTCCTCTGTCCTTCGTTGTTGATGATTACGGTCGGCTCATTGCCTTCCATTACGGCTACGCAAGAGTTCGTAGTACCGAGGTCAATACCAATGATTTTTCCCATAATATTTTCAATTCTTAATTATTATCAAACTTCATCTCACCGCCCGGCTTTCGGACGGCCGAATCCGAATAAACGAAACTTGTGCCAACGCATTTTGACCGGCGAAGGCGTGACATTTTGTCATATTTATCGGATATTCTCGGGATATTGAATGACAATTTGTAATTTTGCGTCCGCCAGAATATGACATAGACTGAGGGATATCCCCGAAAAAGAGGAAAATGTCGGAAGACGGGGGAGCCGTGGCGGCGAGAAAGGGATATATAAATATAAGTATATGATATACAGAGAATTGAGTAATTCCGAATACGAAGACCTGAAATCAAGGATACTCTATGAGGACAACCACCTGCTGATTGTCAACAAGAAATGCGGGGAAATCGTGCAGGGCGACAAGACAGGTGACGAACCGGTGAGCGAGGCGTACAAGGCGTTCATAGCGCAGAGGGACGCGAAGCCCGGCCAGGTTTTCATCGGTGTCCCGCACCGCCTCGACAGGCCTGTCAGCGGGATTGTCATTCTCGCGAAGACATCCAAGGCGCTCGAAAGGCTGACCGCAATGTTCCGCGACGGAAGCATCCACAAGACCTACTGGGCGCTTTCCTGCGCCGCCCCGCAGCCGGAAGAGGGGGAACTCACTGACTGGATGGTCAGAAACGAGAAACAGAACAAGTCATATATATGCAAGGTGCAGGGGCGTGAGAGCATACGCCCGGTTACGGAAGACACCACCCTGCCTGATTTCGGAAAGGCTCCGCGTGCGGACGCGAAACTGGCACGGCTGCGCTACCGCCTCGCGGGGCGTACGCAGAGGTATTTCCTGATTGAAGTCCGGCTGCTCACCGGCCGCCACCACCAGATACGCTGCCAGCTCTCAAACATCGGCTGCCCCATCAAGGGCGACCTCAAGTACGGCGCGCCGCGTTCCAATGCCGACGGCGGCATCTGCCTCCACTCCCGCAGCGTGAGATTCATCCACCCCATAAAGAAAACGGAGGTGGTTGTCACCGCCCCCGTTCCGTCATCCTGGCCGTCATTAGAGATTTTGGGCGCATAAGCGCCGTGCGAAGAACAGCGAAGCGACAGCCGGGTGCGATAGTGCGCACGGAGCACGACTTCCACTATGGAGGGGTGTATTATCGTGTCCTTCCGGTGTAGGCTTCAGCCGAAGAATTGTCAATCTGAGCCTTGAAGAAATCCTGCTGCGCCTTCCAGAGAAGCGAATTCCATTCCTTGGGACCACTGGAAATCTGCACGACCCAAAGCCGCAGCTGCTTCTTGTGCCAGTTCACCATACAGTTCGTCCCCCAGGCTCCGCCGTGACCGAACCAGGCATCCTCGCCGTCCTTAACCGGTGCGGTAAGACCGAGAGAATAGCCCTCCATGCCCTCAGGACGGGTGCTCACAGCAAGAATTGATTTTACAGTCTCTTCCTTGAGAATCCTCACGCCGTTGTCTCCGACACCGAGGTTCATGAGCATCTTATAAAACTTCAGCTGGTCATCCACCGTGGTCCAGAGACCCGCTCCGGCAGAGGCGAAGACATGGGAGTCATTGTACGGGCGCTGCTGCCACGGATTCTCATCAACATGCTTTGCCGGCGCATTCTTATAGACATCATACATCTCAATCTGTGTCCTGAGCTGTTTGTCAGTCGGCCAGAACCATGTGGATTTCATTCCGAGCGGGTCAAGCACTGTCTGTTTCAGATACTGTTCCCACTTCATCCCGGTCACGACCTCAATCACAGCCGCGGCGATGTCGATGCCGGTGTTCGAATAGCGAATCTGAGTGCCGGGCTCGAACAGAATCGGGCTTGCGGCCGCAACGGAAGCGATCTGACGTAGAGGGCCTCCGCCTGACCAGCCTCCGCCACGCACATCACGGCGCTTTGCACTGCACTCGAACGGGAATCCGCCGGTGTGATTGAGCACCATTCTGATTGTTAGAACATTGTGAGCCTTCTTCAAGACTATAGTGCTGTCCGTCTGTGTCTCCTGAATCCAGAGAGTCCCGAATTCAGGAAGATACTTCGACACAGGGTCGTCAAGGCTGACCCTGCCCTCCTCGACGAGCTTTGCCATCGTCACACCGCAGAAACCCTTGGTCTGAGAGCACTGCATGAAGACATTGTCTGTCCGAATCGGTCTCTTCTCCGCAACGTCAGCGTAGCCGATGCAGCAGGTTTCCTGGACACCGTCGCTGTAGAGGACGCTTATCGCGCCCGGAAGTATGCCTTTGTCAACCACGGGCTGAAGTGCATCACGGACATAAGAGGTGCCCGAATCCTTGACCTTTTCCCTTGCCGTGCCACTGACTGCCGGAAGAGAAATCGCTAAAAACAAAAGAATGAATATCCTTTTCATTATCTGACAATTATGTGATTATTACCATGTTGCATTCTATTCTCCAAATCTTGCCGAGCGACATCCCACTCTATTCCGCCTTCACGGACTCGTTGTAGCAATGGCGGCACAGAGGTTCGTAGATGTCCTTCTCGCCGAGTTCCACCAGGCTGCTGCTCTTCGAGAGACGATGGGAGAACTGGGCCGGGCTGCCGCACTTGACGCAGATGGCATGGACTTTCTGGACATCTTCTGCCACTGCCATCAGAGCCGGCATCGGACCGAACGGATTGCCGAGAAAGTCTGTGTCAAGACCGGCGATAATCACACGGATTCCCGAATCGGCCAGCTTCTGGGCGACCGGTACGAGGGAGTTGTCAAAAAACTGCGCCTCATCCACGCCGACCACGTCCGCGTCTTTCGCAAGTTCGAGCATCTTTTCCGGAGAATCCACCGGGAAAGAGCGTATGTGCTTGCTGTCATGGGATACGACATCCTCATCGGAATAGCGCACATCAACACAGGGTTTGAATATGACTATCTTCTGGTTGGCGAACTGGGCGCGCCGGATTCTTCTGATGAGTTCCTCTGTCTTGCCCGAAAACATCGAGCCGCATATGACTTCTATAGAGCCTGCGGTTTTAGCTTTTTCAAGAAACATTTCCGTGATTATTTGAGTAAATTGTCTAATTTTGCGGATTGCAGTTGCAAATATAGCGAAATAACGGGTTATGGAAAACAATCAGACGCAGTTTTTGGAGAGCCTTCTGTCACAGATTCATTCTCTGAAAGAACAGATTGAGAATCTGGAATCACTGGTTGCCGGCCACCTGCCGTCCGCAACGGTCGATGAAGACCTTCCGGAGGGAACAGCCCCGGAAGAAGAGTCTCTGCCTATTTTCGAGGAGACTGGAAGGAAGGAAGAACCTCTTCCCGTTTTCGAGGAAACTGGAAGGAAGGAAGAGCCTCTTCCCGTTTTCGAGGAGAATGGAAGGAAGGACGAACCTCTTTCCGTTTTCGGGATTAAGGTGGACGACGCGATTGAAATCGTACCAATCGGGGAGGCTCATCATGCCGCCGGAGCCGTCATGGACAGGATGGCGGAAAAGGAGAGCTGGAGGACGGACATTCCCGGCCCCGGCGTGAACGACATCCGGAGCGCCATTTCCCTCAACGACCGCATACTCTTCATAAACACGCTTTTCCATGAAGACCCGGTTGCCTTCAAGGACACCCTTTCAGCACTTAACGGGATGCCGTCCTTCGAGGATGGAGTGAAATTCGTTCTGGAACGGCATCCGGAATGGAACACCGGAACGGATGTCGTCTACAGGTTCATGATGGCGGTAAGACGCAAACTCAAATAATTACAGGCGGGCTCACCTGGGGAAACAGTCCGGAACAGATTCAATCGAGGAAACAGTCCGGAACAGACCCGGCACCAAAACACCAGAAAGATGGCAGGCGTACTTTACATCGTCCCGACTCCGGTCGGCAACCTCGAAGACATGACTTTCCGTGCCGTCAGGGTACTGAAAGAAGCTGATTTGATTCTCGCGGAAGACACGCGCACGAGTTCCGTACTGCTGAAGCATTATGACATACACGGAAGGCTTGAGTCCCACCACAAGTTCAACGAGCACAAGACCGCCGCCGTCATAAAGGACAGGATTCTCGCCGGACTCAATGTGGCGCTCATAAGCGATGCCGGAACTCCCGGAATTTCCGACCCGGGGTTCCTGCTGGTCAGAACCTGCGTGGAGGAAGGCATCGAAGTCTTCACGCTCCCGGGGGCGACCGCGTTTGTCCCGGCGCTCGTCAGTTCCGGTTTTCCCTGCGACAGGTTCTGTTTCGAAGGCTTCCTCCCCGTCAAGAAGGGCAGGCAGACGAAGATGAAGGAGCTTTCCGCAGAAACCCGCACGATGATTTTCTACGAATCACCTTACCGTCTCGTAAAGACCCTTGAGCAGTTCGCGGAGCATTTCGGCCCGGAACGCCGCTGTTCAGTGGCGAGGGAGATTTCCAAAATCCACGAGGAGCACCGGCGCGGAACGCTCGCGGAAGTCGCCGCATGGTACAGGGAGCACGGACCGAAAGGGGAAATCGTCATCATAGTCGCAGGAAAGGACTCTGAAAGAAAGTCTTCCGAAACCACGCCCGACGGCGAAGAGTGATCATTGGATCGTAAAATCGCTGATATTTTTAAGTCCGACGATGCCGAAATAGGACTCCACGATGTCTCCGCACAGCAGCACCTGACGGCCGAGCAGTTCCGGATTATCGACCAGATTGAGAGCATCCCTTGCATCCCCCTCCGGGAGCTGGACCGCAAGGCAGTTGTCGCGCGATGTCACTGACGAACGCGGGCCGAGCAGGATGTTGCTGCGGGACTTGAACGGAGGCGTGTAACTCGCCTTTGCCGAAGTGAGGTCTCCGCCCACCACATAGCCGCCGACCCAGACATCCGTCTCCCCTATGCACTCCTTCGCCATGGAGATGGTCATCGCATCCCCCTCCGAGCCTCCCGCGCC
>CAVDEO010000058.1:0-15961 GCA_963607915.1 bacterium | reverse complement strand
GAATGTCTTTCAGGTAAGCATAGGCTCCGGACACGCGGCGGGTAAGTTCCACCTCGACGGAAGTCGTATCCTTCCGCTGATAGGTGAAGGTCTCCCATCCGGCAAACAGTTCTGCCTCGGTCATCGACGCTCCGGCAGCCAGTATGGCCTTGGCGTCAGCGAGCGTGCTGCCCTCGGTACAGAACGAAGGTGTCCTGCCGTCTGCGTCCAGCGCCAGAGAATAGGTCTCGCCGGACTTGTCGTCCAGCCCTACACACAGCAGAGTGCACTCCTTGCCGGAGCCGAGCGCCGGCGGAGCTTCGAGCTCATAGAATTTCTGCTGCACCACCCCTTCTGCATAGTCTGCCGAATCCTTCGGATTCCAATTCAAATCCTTATGGCAGACATAAGAGGCCCCGTCGCCGGTTCCTTCATAGAGGATGGCGTACACCTGGCAGACGTGGTTCAAGTTATACGAACCGGCCAATGCAGTCCTCGTCCTTGCCGTGGTCCCTACCCGCAAGATGATGTTCCCTTCGGCCTTCTTCCGCTCGGGGGCGAAATGCTCTTCCGAGCAGCCGGCACATACTGCGGCAAGAAGCGAAAGGCACAAGGCTACGTTCTGTATTCTCTTCACTGTGTATCCGTTTGGGACAATTTCTTAAATATTGCTTTGGGGATATCACGCGACATCCCCAAAGCATAGTCGTTACTTTTAGTCGATCTCCATCTCGTGGATCATCTCCCAGTTGTCGTTCACACGAAGGATAAGGGTCTCGTTGTTAAGAGGCTGAGCCTTGTCCTTATCAGGGTCTGTGCTGCCGCCGCCGTTGTCACCGGCGTTTCTTATACCGATATTGTACAGATGGTTGCGAAGGATACTGTAGTTTACGTAAGTCTCCGTCTCGGCATTGGGTGTCGCTGTTCCGCTTGCGTCCACCAGGCTTGCGGTCTTGCCGATCTGCGAATCAGCGGAGGTCGAGGTCTGAAGACGGATGTTCCAGTAACGGATGATGTCACCGGTAGAGTCAAGCAGCTGAAGCTGGAAAGTCGGTGTGCTTGAATCCATCACGAACGGGAACAGGAATGAGCTTGCGAGTACAGTGCCGGCCTTCACATTCGGTGTGCTGTTAGAGGCATCAATCGCATTCGTCCAGGTGTCCTCGCCGTTCAGCATACCGTCGTTGTTGGTATCCATACCTACAGTTGTACCGGAAGTACCGGTAAACCAGTCTGCAAGCGCTACCTCATACACGGTGTAGGCATCGTTGGTGGCGGAGCCATAGAACTTGGCCTGGTCGGAGGCTGCTCTGGTGGCTGCGCCATAACCGTTGACCACGTACTTCACTTTAGCGGTGCTTCCCGGCTCTCCTACATACTCACTGTTGAAAGCTGCGAAAGCTGCACTGGCGCTACGGCTGGAAGCTACGAGACGCAGTTTCTTGCCGGTCTGGGTTGCGTGATCTGCATTACCCTTCACAGGGATGTTCGTGAAGTAACCGATGGTGCCGGCCACCTGACGGTGGAGCGTCAGAGCCACATTGAACTGGTAAGAATACTCACTGCCGCCTTCCGCAACTGCTTTCTTTGTCACAACGAACGGTGCGCTGCCGGCAAAGATCTCATAAACCGCAGGAGCCACCTCTGTGCTTGAACTCTGAGCCACGCTGAGAGGGAATGTGAACGTTTCGTCTTTTCCCAAAGCGCTGAATGATTCGTAAGCTGCGTATTCGGAGTCATTGTAACCCACCGCATAAGCCACATACACACCGTCTTCCTTAATCTGGTCAGCGGTTGAGAGAGTCCAGGAAGCCTGACGGCCGTTCCCGTAGGATGTGTTGTTGTATGCGCTGCTTACACCATTGTTCATCCAGTCTGAGAACAGCTTCTGGGCGACGATGGTCTTTAAGCCGTACGGACTATCCAAGGCTGTCACTTGTTCAGGTGTAAGCTCTGAATAGTCCGTCACGCCCGACGGCAGCTCTCCAATTTTGTAAATCACCACTTTCACCTTCTCGATGTTCTGATTTGCCTCGGAGCTGTAAAGAGGCCGTGCCGCACGGGTGGCGAGGAAGTTGTCTCCCGTGTTGGCCACCGCCAGGGTAATGGTCTGCTTCGTCTCATTGACAACGACATCGCTGCCACCGTCGACTTTTCCGCAGGATGAGAAAGCCGCCGCCACTGTCAGAAGGCAGAGTGCTTTCAAACATTTTCCGTTGTAATTTTTCATGTTACTCTAAAATTTTTTGATTGATGAATATTGATTTGAAAAACTATATGTATCAGTCTATTATATATGTATATATATGTATATATCAGTCTATTATCATGTCGTGCACTTTCTCCCAATTGTCGTTCACGAGGATATAAACGGAGAAACGCCCCTCCTCGTACACATACTTCAGCACCGTGAGTTCGTTGCGCTTAATCGTAATCATCACATTGTCCGGCACCGCTGTCGGCGTGATTCTCTCGGGTGAGTCGTAGAAGCTCAGTTTCAGCGTCGATTCCCCTGGGAGCGACGGGCTCAGCAGGGTCTTCGTCACCACCTCCGCACCGGGAGTCCATTCTCTCTCCGCCGTAACGGCCGTCTCGCCCGAATAGCCGAAGCCGGTGTCCACCGTGCCATACAGAGAGGAGACGTTCTTTCGCGACCAGGCGATGTCGCCCGGCAAGTTCGAAGCAAGTATGATCAGTTTGCCCTTCGTGCGCTCCATCTCCACGGTGTAGCTGCTGTTCCACGCATCGTACACCAGAGTGTCGCATGTCATATAGACATCTTCTCCCTCCGAGCCTCCGGGATGCAGAGTGAGGGAAGTGCGGTCAGCGTCCAGAGAAGACAAGTCTTTCAGTCCTCCCCATGCCGTGAGCACATAGGTGCCGTGCGGAAGCTCGTCGGGGAACCGTACGGAGAGCGTCTTGTCCTCACCCGTCACTTCAAACAGTTCCTGTTCCGCCACAGCCTCATCGCTTCCCAGCGGGCACAGGCGATAATACAGTCTGGGGACATACTCCCTGAAAGCGAGGTCTTCGCTCAATGCCTGCTCCAAATCCACCTTGCGCACATTGAAGTAATTCTTGTCTTTTACGGAGATTTGGACGGACAATGCGGGACATGGCGGAATCTCGTCCCGTATGCAGGAGGAGAGTACCGTCAGCAGCAGACAAAGGATATAGAAAACTCTGTTCATCATTCGCTTCCCTTTATTCAGTCCGTCAAGGTTCTTCATTTTCAGTCAAGGTGCTTCATTTACAGTCCGTCAGGGAGCGGAACTCCTCTTCAGCATGATAGGGATAGAAATCCGGCTCGCCGGCGGCACGCGCACGCAGGCTTTCATCTGCGCAGGCACGGCCGAGATGCCCGTACAGGGCTGTGCGGTCGCCCAGACGGGCGGCGGTGAGTGCACGGACATACTCCGTCACCGGACTCTCGTCCCTGAGATTGTCGAGTATCTCTTTCGCCTCGTCGTTCCTGCCCACATTCAGTGCGGCGACGGCGCTGTTCACATCGCCGAAAGGACGCAGCAACTCGTAAGCCTCTTCCATCCTGCGCTGCGCAGTCCTTACAAGTCCGAGATTATAACGCGCCTCGGGCAGCCCGTTATCCTGCAGCAGTCCGCCCGCACGGTCATAGTCCCCCGCATACATGTAACTTGCCGCCAGCGTATTGCGAGTCTCGTCAGAGTGTTCCACGAGCGTGCCGAGCACTTCGCGCGCCATCTCGTCGTCCCCCTCTCTCAGCCACAGCACGGCGAGGTTGTTCGCCGCCACACGCGACTGCGGGAAATATTTCAGGACGGTGGCATAGACAGCTTTCTTCTCCGCGTCTCCGGAGGTCAGGGCGGCCACGCGCAGCAACTCCTCCTCATTGAAGGCGTCGGGACGCTTGCCGTACATGTCCAGAAGTTCCGCATCGGTCGTGAAGCTCCTGACGACATAGCTGTACACATATTCCACCTTGCGGTTCTTCTGCAAGTACCTGTCGCATATATCTTTCCAGCAAGGCAGCCTGCGGATGTAACGTTCCTGCACGTCATCGTTGAAGTCGGCGTATTTCTCAAGTATCTCTTTCACCGCCGCCGAGTCGGGATTGCCGTCGGCCGTCATCGCGTCAAGCACGGGCTGCCAGCCTTCGGGACGCGAACTCACGGAAATCACACGCCGCTCCGCCCGGCTGATGCCCAGACGCTTCACCAGCCACTGGGACGCAGCCTCCGCACGACGGAGGGCGAGAGCCGTATTGTACG
The DNA here is from genome assembly GCA_963607915.1 of bacterium. Taxonomy (GTDB): domain Bacteria; phylum Bacteroidota; class Bacteroidia; order Bacteroidales; family UBA932; genus Cryptobacteroides. The sequence goes on along the minus strand of CAVDEO010000058.1, from coordinate 11,735 downwards.
CCAAAGAACCGTCGGCTGAAGCCATGCCGCAGATGTTAAGTGAACTGAGTGTCGCGAGCGTGTCGTTCAGCACCGGAGCAAGCGTACTCACCATCTTCTCCAGCTCCTCACGGTTGTTGCCGACGGAGAGGTTGATGTCGTTCCTGTTGATGGCGAACTGCAGGTTGGCGACACCGCTGCCCTCCATCGTCTTGGGACGCACCACGAACTTCTGTTCCATCCAGACGGACACCGGTGACTTCTTCATGTCGACAAGTGACGCGAGGTCTCTGACCGAGGCGATATCTATCGTGTCGATGGCGGAACACTCTCCGCAGCCCTCCGTGCTCACCACGCCCACGATACGGGCGTTGTCAGCCCCCTCCGGCAACCGTACCGTCTGACTGTACGGCAGCTCGAATTCTCCTGATCTGCGTTTCACCACAATCGCATATCCCGCGTACGGATCCGAATAATCCTCCAACACTTCCAGCCGTTCTTTCTTCTTTGTGTATATGGGCGCGTCTATCACGACTGGGCGGTACTCCTCCCTCACGCTGTCAGCCACAACCAGTCTGGGCAGTATCACCAGACGGCTTCTTTCGGACAGATAGCGTGAGGGGACACGGAAAGTCACATCCATCCGGGTCTGTCCGCTGCCGTCGGGAGTCAGCACCTCCGGTGACGGATTGACGGTCACCGTCTCTCCCGCTTTTCGCACGGAGGCGCAGCCGGCAAGCAGTCCGAGCGTGGCAGCGGCGATAACAAGAGTGTATCGTTGTCTTACCTTTAGCATATTCCTATCAGAATAAATAAATAATGGAGAGGGCGGCTTTCGTGAGTCCGTAATAGTCGTAATGTTCACGTACTCTGCATTTTTCGCACGGAATACGCGGACTTCTGTCGTACCAGAGTCGGGCGTAGCCGACACCGACAGCCGCCTCCAGATTCCAGTGAGGCGAGAGTATCCAGTCGTAACCGTAGGTGAAGCCTCCGCCGGCGAGGTATCCGTCATAACGATTCTCCCTGAAACCGCCGAAGTACTGCGCTCCATGGAGATGCACGCCCAAGAAGTGCCCTTCGAATTTCTCGCAGAGCCAGTATCTCAACTCCGGCTGCACCAGCCAGAAGCGCATCTTCTTGTCATCTTTGAATGTCCAGGGATTATAGCCGCCCGAAATGTCAAGCGTCCACTTCTGATTGAAGGCCACCTCCATCCCGATGTTGGGCGTGGTGGCCGCCCAATAGAGTCCATTGGTCTTGAGCGCCACGTTCTGCGCGTGGGATTCCTGCAGGAAACCGCAGACAAGAAGCAGAACAATGCATACAATCCTTGTCGGATTATTTTTCAAAAGCCGGCAGCCGGTTCCCCCCCCCCAAGTGGGGGCGGCTCAAGCGGGCGCAAGTATTAAACAGCGCTGAATCAGCACAATACACTACCATAAACTCTCTTATAATGTACATCTCTCCGTAAGAGATGTATATTTCGGGGCGCAAATATACATAATTTCGGGGCGCAAATGTACATAAATTATTGGAAGTAAGAGAAAAAATCGAAAGAACTTTTTCAGTTTTTCCTGTTCATTCTGAAGAATCAACGGGCGGTGGAACTGCGCCGGCCGGCATATTCCGAAGGCGTGAGTCCGTAGCGGGCCTTGAAGCATTTGGAGAAGTAGGACGGAGTGGTGAACCCCACCTTGTACATTATTTCGGTGACGCTGAGCTGTCCCTGTTCGAGGAGCGCGGCCGCCTGCGAGAGACGGATGTCGCGGATGAACTCCACCGTGCCGAGCCCGGTGAGCTGCTTTATCTTGCGGTAGACCTGCTTCGCCGGCCAGCGGGATTCTTCGCAGAGTACGGCGGCGGAGAAGTCCGGGTCGGAAAGATGCCTCAGGACTATGTCGGAAATCTCCTTCATGAATTTCGAGTCCGGAGAAGAGGCCGCAGAAGCCCCTCCGGAAGAAGAATCGTCTGCTGCGCTTTCGGAGTCCGGACTGTCCGCAGAACCGTGGGAACTCCCGGAAGAATGTCTCTCTGCTGCCCGCGAGCCGAAAATTGCGCTCAGGGTCTCGCGGAACTCCTGCGTGCGGCTCATCGTGGACGCTGCGATGGACTGGGCCTTCTCCCTTTCAGCCCGCTCGATGCGGAGCTGGTGTTTGACCCTGCGGAAACGGAGCGCGAAGGCGGCGGAGGCGGCAAGCAGGAAGGCATAGGCGAGGTATGCCCAGATGGTCGCATACCAGGCTCTCAATATCCTGATTTTCAAGACTCCTGTCTCGGAGTCGGGTTCGCCGGCTGGGTTGAGATGACAGACCTCGAAGGAATATCTTCCCGGCGGGACATTGAGAAAGACTGCCTTCGTGTCGGCCTGGGCCGTCTGCCATTCGTCGTGGAATCCGGCGAGACGGTAGGCGAAACGCCCTGCCGGGGCGGGGAACTTCATCGGAGAGAAGGTGAGCGCGAATGAGTTCTGCCCGCGTGCGAGCACAATCTTCTTCGTGAGCGCTATGTCTTCGCTCAAGATTATGCGCCCGGAATATTCCCTGCCGGGTACGACGAGGACGTTGTCGAGATGGAGCGAGGTTATGAGCACCCTCCCGGGGCTGTCGTCAAGAGGTTCGGAGGACTTCGGGACGGAGTAGAAGCCGTTGACCGAACCGGCATAGACATTCTCTGAATCTGCGGCGAGACAGAAGACAGGAGTCTCGAACTTGCGGACGAGCCGCCACCTGCCTCCGGAGATTCCGCATCGCCAGATTTCGCCGTCGTCGCAGAGCCACAGGCAGCCGCCGGAATGCCCTTGTGCGCATTCACCGCCGGAAGCGCCGCCGACATCGCCGGCTTCAGAATAAATGAGCGACTGGGCGGAGACCGCACTGCCGCTGACAGGGATGAGTTTCAGAATACCCTCTCCGCTGTCTCCCGATGTCTTCCCGATGGGAGCGCCCTCGGTTTCCTCTTTGAGTGTATTCGGTTCTTCATCAAGAAGATAGACCCCCGCCTCCGTGCCGACCCAGAGGTGCTGCCCGTCCGAGGCGAGAGAAAGCGTGCGCTTACCCTCCGGCACGGCAAGGCGCGTCACGGCGAAACTGTCCTCGTCGATGACATCGACTCCCTTGTCGGTGACGGCCGCGACGCTGTTCCCGAAATGGCAGAGTTTCAGGACTATGTTCCCGGAAAGTCCGTTCTCCGTGCAGAGATGCCTGTCGCAGGGCACGTCGCCTCCGGAGGCGAGCCTGTCCTTCGCGGTGATGAACAGCCCTCCGTCGTAAGTCCCAGTCCAGAGCCTTCCCCGGCAATCCTCCGCGATGGCGTACATCCAGTCGGAAAGATACCTGCCGGACGGTTCAACTATGCGGCAGTGGACGACCCCTCCCCCTATGCGGTCAAGTCCTCCGTCGGAGGCCGCCCAGAGCGCGTCCCCGTCGAAATGGAGAGCACGGACCTTGTTGTGGGACAGCCGGCGGCCAGCCGGACCCCTGTCCGATTTGTATGCGGTGACTGACCCGCCGTCCGTGCAGTCCAGAAGGCCGTTCATCCCTGCGGCGAAGATGTGCCCGGAGCCCGTGCAGACGAGCGACGAGACATCAAGCCCGTCTCGCATCACGTCCGCCCCAATCCCGAAGAAGCCGTAGGTGTCGCCGAGCCGCACCAGCGCCGCGCCGTGGTCCGTCCCCACCCAGAAATTGCCGTCCCCGTCGAGCATCGTCGCCCAGACCACATTGTCGGGGATGGAGGCGGAGTTGCCGACTTCGTGGCGCAGAACGTCCGTCTTTCCGGACGGCGAAAGCAGAAGCAGCCCGTTGTCCGTCCCTGCGGCGAGGCTGCCGTCGGGAAGATAGCGGAAATTCTTGACCGGAGCGCCGGACCAGATGCGTTTCAGAGAGCCGTCGGAGAGGCTGGAAAGGAACAGCCCGCGCTCCGAACCCACAAAAAGACTTAAGGACGACCCGGCCGCGAAATCCCCGGAGGCCGGAATCAGGGCGAGCACGAGATTGCCGGACGAACCACCGTCGCCGCCGAGGTGAAGACACTGCGACTTTGTCCCGTCAAAACGCCAGATGCAGCCATAACTGCCAAAGAAAAGCGAATTTTCCGCTGCGCAGGAACTTGCGGCATGAATGCCGCCGAGGACGGATTCCGTCCTGCCTGTGACAGAGTTGCGGAAGAAAATCCCGTCAGTCGTCCCTATCCAGACACCGCCGTGCGCCGCGTCCGTAAAGATTGTCTTTATATGGCGCGAGCCTACGACCGTGTCACGCACAAAACCGCCGGCATTGTCGTAGAAGCAGAATCCTCCGTCAGTCCCCACAAGCAGCCTCCCGGAGACCCGGTCATATTCCAGGACATTTATATGTTCATTGCACAGGCTTCCCCCGTCGGACGGGGACATCCCGAAACGCCGCCAGTTCAGTCCGTCGTGGCGGTAGAGTCCGGCATCCGTCCCAATCCAGACAAATCCGAGCGTGTCGCGGGCGAGGGAATGTACCGGGACTATGGGGCGGTCGCCCACGGCTACTTCAACGAAACGCGCCTGCGCCGCACTGCCTGTAGCGGGCGAAGATGCGCCCCGACCGGTCCGTGAGGTTTCTGCTGCAAACGCCTCCGCCGGGAAAAACGCGGCGAAGAAAGAGACCGCCGCGCAGAGGGCGACCCCCGCCGCAAGAAGCGAGGGGATGAAAGTTTTCTGACGGGTCTTTTCTCTGTTAATTTCCATTGAATGATGTGCGGAAACCGTCCCGGCACGGCGCGGGACACCCCAAAGATAAGGATTTTGTCCGAATTGTTGCACAACTTGTCCGTTTTGAGGTAACAGCCTTGCGGGGTATTCAATAATTTTGCACCCGATGTGTTGCCGAAGAACAGTTCCTGAAGGACAGTTTCTGAAAGACAGTTTCTGGAGGACAGTTTCCGAAGAACAGTTCCTGAAGGGCAGGTTCCTGAAGGGCAGGTTCCTGAAGGCGGCCGTCGGAACAGAACCCCACGAGGGGGAAAGGGATTTCAGGGAAATCCGTAATGACACTAAAAATAATAATTATGAAACACGCCTTACGCATTGCCGTCATCTTTCTCGCGACGGCGGCAGGATTGCTTCTTTCCGAGCCGTTTTCCACGGCCCAGGAAAATCAAAAGACAACGGACAAGACCGTGACTGTGACCGGAACCATACTCGATGACTCGGGTTCTCCGGCAATCGGAGTCGCCGTAATCGTCAAAGGGACATCGGACGGAACTTCCACCGACATCGACGGAAACTACCGCATTACAGCCCCGGCTGACGCGACAATCTTATTCTCCTGCATAGGATTCGCCGACGAGGAGATTCCCGTGAACGGACGCGCTGTCATAAACCTTCAGATGAAGGCCGACACCGAAATTCTCGCCGACGCAGTGGTCATCGGTTACGGAACGACCTCAAAGAAAGACCTCACCGGCTCAGTCTCCACGATGAAGAGCGAAGACTTCAACTCCGGCCTCATCTCCACCCCGGAACAGCTCATCAACGGCAAGGTCTCCGGAGTTCAGGTGATGTCCTCCTCTGGCTCCCCGACAGCCGGAAGCACCATCCGCATCCGTGGAGGCGCATCCCTCAACGCGTCCAACGATCCGCTCATCGTCCTTGACGGAGTTCCTCTGGAAATCGGCGGCATAGCCGGAAACGACGGCAACTTCATGTCCCTCATAAACCCGTCGGACATCGAATCGATGACAGTGCTCAAGGACGCGTCCTCCACCGCCATCTACGGTTCGAGGGCATCCAACGGAGTCATAATCATAACGACGAAAAAAGGCGCGAGCGAAAAGATACGCGTGAACCTCACCTCCACCCAGTCCGTGCAGTGGAAGAGCAAGCTCGCCGACATGCTTTCCTATGAAGACTTCGTCAGCGTGGCGCAGGGCATCGGGACGGACTACAGCCAGTACCTCGGAACAGAACGCACGGACTGGAACTCCCAGATTTTCCAGCCGGCGTTCGGCACTGACAACAACCTCAGCGTCAGCGGACAGGCCGCCAGGTGGCTTCCGTTCAGGGCTTCCGTAGGCTACTACAACCAGAGCGGTATCCTCAAGACCGACAACGCCCAGAGGGTTTCAGGCAACATCAACCTCAGCCCGTCCTTCTTCCACGACTATCTCAAGTTCAACATAAGCGTCAAGGGCGCGTACAACCGAAACCGCTTCGCGAACAGCGGCGCCATCTGGAACGCAGCCACATTCAACCCGACCGTTCCCGTATATTCCGGAAATGACACGCTCGGGGGCTACTACGAAATCGTCGACAGCGAAGGCACGCCCGACTATGTGGCCGTGAAGAACCCGCTCGGACTTCTGATGCAGACCGAATCCACCAGCGATGTGTGGAGAATCGTGGGCAACATCGACGCCGACTACAAGATGCACTTCCTCCCGGAACTCAAGCTCCACGTCACCGGCGGCTACGACTACGCCTCCGGCAAGAGACGCTCATTCACCCCGGCGACCGCCGCTTCCGCATATTCCACCAAGGGATATGTGAACAACTACGGCCCGGCGGAGAAACAGAACCGCCTCCTCACGGCCTACCTCAACTACAACAAGGAAATCGAAGCGATAAAGTCCCGCATAGACGCGACCCTCGGATATGACTACCAGTACTGGAAAGCCTGGTATCCGGCCGGCGACAACTACAGCGAGGCGGGCGAAAGCCTCAATCAGGCGTGGAACGCGAGCGACAACCGCCACGTGCTGCTCTCATACTATGCGCGTCTGAACTGGTCCTTCGACTCGCGCTACCTCCTGACCGCCACGGTGCGCCGCGACGGCACCTCCCGATTCTCCAAGAACACACGCTGGGGCACCTTCCCTTCTGTCGCCCTCGCGTGGAGAATCTCCGAAGAGCCTTTCCTGAAGAACGTCGAAGCCGTGGACGACCTGAAAGTCCGCGCCAGCTACGGAGTGACCGGCCAGCAGGACGGCATCGGCAACTACAACTACCTCCCGACCTACTGGAAGGGCACTTCAAGCAGCCAGTACATCGGCTCTGACGGCTCCTACATCAACACCTACCTCCCTTCCGCCTACATCTCAGACCTCAAATGGGAGACCACCAAGTCCTTCAATGTCGGACTCGACTGGGCATTCCTCGACAACAGGATTCAGGGAAGCGTGGACTGGTACACCCGCAAGACGGAAGACCTCATCGCCACCGTCCCGGCTCCGGCGGGCACGAACTTCAGCAAGATGGTCACGACCAATGTCGGCAACGTGTCAAGCTTCGGCGTGGAGGCCAGCCTGAACCTCGTTCCGGTGAAGACCAAGGACTGGACCTGGAACATCGGGATGAACGCGACCTGGCAGAAGGTGCGCATCACCAACCTCACGCTCGTGGACAACGGCGAGGTCACCAAGACCCTCACAGGCCCGACCGTGGACAACAAATATGTGCAGGTGATGACCGAAGGACAGGCCCCGTACTCGTTCTTCGTCTACAAACAGCTCTACGGCGAGGACGGCAAGCCTATTGAAGGCGCTTATGCCGACCTCAACAACGACGGAGTCATCAACATCAGCGACCGCTACTGCTACCACTCCCCCGCTCCGGACTGGATTCTCGGCCTGAACACCTCGGTGAGGTGGAGGAACCTCAGCGTGTCGGCCACATTCCGCGCCAACATCGGGAACTATGTCTACAACGCGATGGCGGTGAACACCGGGGCGACCGAGACGATGAAATACAGTTCCGCCCAGCTGAACAACCTCTCCGCGTCCTACCTCAAGACCGGCTTCACCACACGCCAGTTCTATTCCGACTATTATGTCGAGAACGCATCGTTCCTGAAGATGGACAACCTCACCGTCAGCTACGACTTCGGACGCATCCGCGACAAGGTGGGTCTCCAGCTTTCGCTCCTGATGCAGAACGTCTTCACGATAACCAAGTACACAGGAGTGGACCCGGAAATATCCAACGGCTTCGACAGTTCGTTCTATCCGCGTCCGCGCATCGTGTCCCTGAGCCTCGGCCTGAATTTCTGAAATTCATAGACTTCAAATCCATATAATTCGGAAATATTATGAAAAACATATATAAATATACGAAATATCTTGCAGCGGCATCCTTCGCCATCGCGCTGCCCCTGCTTACGGGCTGTCTGAAAGACCTCGACCAGTACCCGCACACGGACACGACGTCGAAGGACGTATATACGACCGTGGAGAACTATGAGTCGGTGATTTCGGGGATATACACCTCTCTGATTGTCAACAACAGCAACATCGCCGATGACGACCGCTATCAGAACTACACCCGCTGCCTCACGATGTTCCAGGAATGCTCCACCGACACCGTGGACGACGTGTGGCTCGCCGGCGAGACGATGACAGACGTGAGTTACCAGAGCTGGAACGCCGGAGACCCGTGGGTGAGCGCGATGTTCTACCACATCTACAACATCATAGCCCTTTCAAACGAGTTCATACGCAATTCCACGGAAGAGGCGATTTCCGGGTTCTCTGATGCCGACAAGGCGAAAATCCGCAGCTGGAGGGACGAGGCGCGGGGACTCAGAGCACTCGCATATTACCACGAACTCGATTTCTTCAATGTCGCATCGTTCCTGACGGAGAACAATGAAGTGGGTTCATATATCCCGGAGGTATATACCCGCAAACAGCTTTTCAGCTACATAGAATCGGAACTCACGGAAATCGGAGAATCCCTTCCGTCAAGGAATTACGGACATTTCACCAAGAGCGCGGCCAACACCCTGCTCGCACGGCTCTACCTCAACGCCGAAGTTTACACGGGCGAGGCGAAATGGAGCGAATGCATCGCGGCCTGCAACAAAGTGCTCGCCGACGGCTACTCCGCCCTCGCGCCGAGCTATGCGAGCCTCTTCAACGCCGACAACGACAAGCGTACCGATGAAATCATCTTCGCGCTTGCCTGCGACTCCGGGAACACTCTCACCTGGGGTGCGGGGACCTTCCTCGTATGCGCCGGCACGCTTGACAACTACGCCGACATGCTCAAGGACTTCGGAGTCGCGTCCAATTGGAACTGTATGAGGATGACGCCGCAGCTTGTGGACCTGTTCAATGTGGACGGGGACTCGCGGGCGATGTACAGCCAGTACGACCGTCAGGCCTACGCCTCCGCAGATGAGGACTATGACATCACACTTTCTGGAGACGAAAACTACAAGTACCGCCTCAGGGAGAAGACCATCAGCAAACACGAAGACGCGACCACTGGCTGGAGAATCCAGAAATGGTCCAACCTCACCGATGAAGGGGAAGTATCATCCGACACGGGTTCAGTGGGTGCGGACACCGACTACCCTGTCTTCAGGCTCGCGGATGTCTATCTGATGCTGGCCGAGGCCGTTCTCCGAGGAGGGACAGGTGCTGCGAAAAGTGCCGCGGATTATGTGAACATCGTGCGTGAACGTGCGTTCGGAGGAACTTCCGGGGATGTCAGCGCGGCCGATTTGACCGTTGATTACATACTTGACGAACGCGCCCGCGAACTCTACTCCGAGGGAGTGCGCCGCACCGACCTCATCCGTTTCGGGAAATACACTTCCGGCTACAACTGGAACTGGAAGGGCGGCACGATTGACGGCAAGGATGTGGACGCCAAATACAGCGTGCTGCCGATTCCGGAGGCCGAGCTTTCCGCGAATCCGGGGCTGAAGATCTATAATACGGAATTAGGCTACTGATTTGAGGATTTGTGTGTCTTTCCGGCTCAGAAATACATCTCAAATCGTCACAGGGTTTCTTGTCATATTTTTAAGGATTACTTATCTGAAAATCTCATATTTTTAAGGATTACTTATCTGAAAATCGGAACATTGTTCAGAAAGACATAAAACATTATGAAAAACATACTGAAATATATGCTTGCAGGGGCGGCGGCACTGTCGTTGGCGGCCTGCGAGAAGGACGGGGAGAAGCTCGTCGTCTCCAACCCCGGAACTCCGGGCGAATTTACCGCAAGCGCGGATGACATCACTCTCACCTCCGACAAGGCAGCCTCTCTCGCCCTCACGCTCGTATGGAGCGAGGGCACTGCGGCCACACTCAGCGACCCGACGGTGGCGATGCCGGACGGAATCGTCTCCCAGAGCGTGCAGTTCTCCCCTGCTGAGGACTTCGGGACATACACCGAGGTTTCCGTGGACTCCGACAAGACCTCGCTCCAGCTCACCGGAAACGACCTCAGCAACATCCTGATCAGGCTCGGTCTGACCGAGGTCCAGAAATACGACATCTACGCCCGCGTGGCCATCACGCTCGGCAAGACCTCCGTTTACAGCGACGTGGTGTCATTTGCAGTGACTCCGTACGCCGTCGAGACCGGCATAATGAAGATTGTGGACAAGAACGACACGGAAAAGGTTCTCGCCACGCTCCGCTGCAAGGATGAGACTCCGGAACTTTTCGAGGGCTTCGCGGTCACGACTGCCGGATGGTACAACTGCTACTTCATCGCGGCAGACGGAGTACAGTGGGGATGCAACTCGGACTGGACAGCCTTCTCCCTCGTCCCGAACTCGACGAACAACAGCTGGTTCGCGGAACCTGTCGGCTGTCAGTATGTGTTCGCGGACACGAAGAATCAGCTCTGGTGGCAAATCTATCTCCCTTCAGTGAACGCGACTGCGGGAGAGAGCGTCACTCAGCTCAGCTGGTCCAATTCGGCAGGCGCATTTGCCGGCACGGTGACGACGACTTCCGACAACACCGTCCTCACCATAGGCGGGACAGGCAAGAGGTATGACACCACAACAGGTACCGCTTCTACAAGCGTAGGAACGGATTACGCATTCTCTTTCGTCCCTTCAACTGACGGTTCATTCGAGTTCGCCGCAGGAAGCGATGCACAGGCAAGCGTAAGCGTCGGAACTGCCGGAACATACACGCTCACATTCAAAGTCACCGACTGCAGCTGGACTCTCACCGAAGGCGAATCCGGCGGGGACGACGATGATGACGATGACGACGATGACGACACCTGGCCGAAAGACCCGGACTATGTCGAAGCCACTTCTGACCTTCTCTATATGTACTCTCTCGACGATGACAAGAACCCGAAGGAAATTACCGGCAAACTGCTTCTTTCAGAGGGGACTTACACCGGTTACCACTACTTCACCGGATGGGAGAACTTCGTGTTCGGAGACGGAGCCGACGCTTCCTCCACAAAGGTCTATGGTTCAGCACCTGTCAGCGACACAGGACTCTACCGCCTCTTCTGCGGAAGTTCACGCTGGAACATCTGGTTCCCGAGCGGAGACCCGGCCTACGCAAAGGTGAGCGTCAACATGGCGGACCGCAGCTGGTCCTACGAGACCGTGAACAAGATAAGCGTAGTCGGCAATTTCAACGATTGGGAGACCGAGACCGACCCGATGACTTACGACAGCGAAAGCGGAACCTGGTCGGCGACGATTACGGCGGAGTCCTGGGGCGATTATGGCCTCCAGTTCGTGGTCAACGACAACTGGTATTGGAGTTTTTCCGATTCTGACGGGGACGGCGTGCTCAACACGGGGCTAAACGCCTTTATTCCGAGTGTGAGTCCGGGCACCTGGAAGATTACGATTGACCTTAATGACCCTCAGAATATGACGGTCACGTTTGCAGCAGAATAATTTTCACGGAAGTAAGGAGTCTGACTGAAAAGTCCCGATACTTTTCAGTCAGCCTCAAGAAAACAATATAACATATGATTATGAACAAGTTGACAAACATATTCTCCGGCCGTGCGG
>CAVDEO010000057.1:0-16333 GCA_963607915.1 bacterium | reverse complement strand
AAGCCCTCGACCGCTACGAACAGACAGTCAAGAACGCAGTCGCGTCCCCGATGCAGGAACGCGGGAACGCTTAGAATCTCACGGCATCTCTGATGACGCTTAAAACCTCGCAGTGTCTCTGACGGTGTAGCCTCTGGCACGCAGAAGCGGAATCTGCTTTGCGGCGACACTGCGGCTGAACCGCTCCCAGTTCTTGTTTTCGGGGGTGGTCCACTGGACTTCGCTGATTGCGAGAAGGCGTGGAAGAAGCATATATTCAAGGTGTTCCGGGGTCTTTATGAATTCCGTCCACAGATTGGCCTGCACGCCGAGGATGTGATGCCTTTTGTCCTGCGGGATGCCGTCCAGAGGCTCGTAGGAGTAGCATTTCTCAAGCGGGAGATAGTGGCCTATGCCGACGGGTTCACGCATCGGGTCGGCACCTTGGCAGTAGTCGAGGTAGCAGTAGTTCACCGGAGTCATAATCGCGTCAAACCCCTTTCCCGCCGCCTTGATTCCGCCTTCCACGCCTCTCCACGACATTATGGTGGCTCCCGGAGCAAGTTCTCCTTCGAGAATCTCATCCCAGCCTATCACCTTTCTCCCCTTGTCGGCGAGCATCTTCTGCACCCTTGCCGTCACATAGTTCTGAAGATAATGCTCCGCAGTCCAGTCCGCGCTGTCCTTCAGACCGAGTTCCCTGATTCTCGCCTGACAGGCGGGGCATTCCCGCCATCTCTCCTTCGGGCACTCGTCCCCTCCGATGTGGATGTATTCTCCGGGGAATATGTCGCAGATTTCGCTGAACACATTGTCCAGAAACTCGAACGATGATTCCTTTCCGACACAGAGCACATCCTTCGCGATGTCCCAGACGGTGTAAACCTCGTAAGGTCCTCCTGTGCACCCGAGTTCGGGGTAGGCGGCGAGAGCCGCGACAAGATGTGCAGGGAGATCTATCTCAGGCACTATCTCAATTCCCTTGCTCCGGGCGTAGCGCACGACAGCCCGCAGCTGTTCCTGCGTGTAGAAGCCTCCGTAACGGATGCCGTCGTTATGGTTGATGTCCCAATCGACCATAGTACCGTTCCTCCATGCCCCGATTTCAGTGAGGCGGGGATATCTCTTGATTCCCACCCTCCATCCGTGGTCATCGGTCAAGTGCCAGTGAAAGCGGTTGAGCTTATAGCCGGCCATCACGTCGAGCAGCTTTTTGATTTCGCCGATGCTGAAGAAATGCCGCGAGCAGTCCAGTTCCAGCCCCCTGTAGGCGAACCTCGGGCTGTCGTTTATTGTCATGCAGGGGATGAACCTCCCGAATGTGTCCGGCCACACCGTCCACGCAGAACTGCAGCTTGTCAGTCTGCCGGGAGTGTCGTCCGGACAGGCCTGGCCGGCAAGCAACTGTTTCAGAGTGGAGATTGCGTAGAGCGTGCCCGAAAACGAAGAGGAACTGACGGTCACTCCGTCAGTTCCAATTTCCAAGCGGTATGATTCATCCGCAAGACCCGGGTCGCGGCGGAAGAGGATAGTCCCGCCGCCGCTCTCACCTCCGCAGGAGGCTGAGAGAATGTTCCCGAACTCCCGTACAAGTTCCTTTTCCTCTTTCGGGAGTCCGGAGCAGCGGACCTTCGCTCCTTTCGCGTCGAACCAGCCTGTCTGTCGCTTCACTTCCTTCGGACATGGCACGACATCCACGGTTCTGCCGTTCACCGCCCTGATGCATTCCGCCTCAGCCGCGCTGTACGGCGTGCCGTCCGGGCGGAGAACATCGTGGAACCACAGTTCAGGCTCATCGGTCGGGCAGGGCTTGTGCATCGTCTCCCATTCGAATATCGTGTTGGTCTTTCCTGAGACGAAGCCCCAGTTTATCGCTCCCACATTCTCGCGACGGAGCATCGGGAGGATGTTTTCGAAGGTGCTGTTCTGCGTCCTTGCCATATACTCCGTGCAGACCAGAGGCTTGCCGTAGGTCTTGAGCGTGTCAATCATCGCCTGATGGCTCGCCGGGTCTTCGTAGGTGTGGTAGGTGATGATGTCCGAGTTCTCAATCTGCCAGACATTCATTTCTCCGAGCCGCGAATTCCAGACTCCCGCCGTGAGCGGTTGGGACGGGTTCACCCCGCGTGCCCAGCTGAACACGTCCTTGAGAAGCGGGAAACTCCGTTCCCAGTAGCGGTGAGGATCCTGTCCTCCGCCCGGTTCGTTGTAGAGATCCCAGGCCCAGATGCGCGGGTCGTCCTTGAAAGTGGTGAGGATGTCGGTGACATAGGCTTTCAGAGTGCCTACGATTGCCGTCGTGTCGGCGGCGTAGTCGCATCCGCTGCCGGAAGGCCCGTAATAGAGGCTTCCCGGGTCCTTGACCCAGCCGGAGTTGTGGCTGCCCCTGACAGGCTCGGGCTGAACTCCTGGAGCATAGCTCTCGCACCAGCAGTCGTCCAGAAACACGAACATCGTCGATATGCCGTGCTTTGACGAAGTGTCGAGATAGAGGTCAATCTTGTCCTTGAAACCTTCCGCGTCTGTCTCCCAGAGCACATGGTGCAGAAAGACCCTCATGCAGTTGAATCCCAGATCCTCCGCCCATCCAAGCTCCCGGTCGATGGCGTTGATGTCGAATGTCCCGTCCTGCCACATTTCAAGCTGGTTTATGGCGTAGGCGGGGATGTAGTTGCAACCGGAAATCCAGCCTTTTCCGGCGTACCATCCGTTGGCCTTCTCAGCCGTCCAAACCTTGCCTTCCCTTGAGGCGCAGCTGAACAGAAGCAATGTCGCGAACGACAGTACAAGTGTTTTTACAAGAGTCTTTCCTGTTTCCATATGTGGTATGTAATATATTGTAATACAGAGCTTTGTAAATATGGATATAACTCGATGAAACTCAATGAATCTGGAAGATTATGATGTCTCCCGGTTCCACGGTGCAGCTCCCGCTTTTCGCTTCGCTTTTGTAGCCTTCGTTGTCATAGGCCGTCGCGGCGCCGCTGAATGTGATGTCGAGTGTCATAGCATTGCGATAGTCCTTGTTGACTATGGCGATATAGACATTTCCGTCCTTTTCTATCTTTGAGACCACTGCCCCCGTGTCTCCGGTCGTGAGGGAGGATATGCCGTCGGGCATTGTTTTCAGCTGCTTCGTCCCGTATGGAATGTTCGTTCCGGTGTGCCAGACATCGGTGACATCAGCCCCGAGGAATATTTTCGAGAGTTTCTGCAGGCTGTTGTTCACATTCTTGACCGGTTCATAAACCTGTGTGGGACCGCTCTGACAGATTCCCCAATAGGTGAAGTACTGGAATCCCTGCGCACCGTAGGCCAGATTGCTAAACATCTGGAGACGGAGTTCCGCAAGAGTCGGAATAGGGTAAAGGACATCGCCCAACTTGTGTGAGAGCGCAAGTGCGAAGGCCCAGAACGGGATGTTGCGGGCGCGGGAAACTCTTCTGACATCCTCGAGGTTCTTATACCATTCCGGGCGGAGAGAACTTACGCCGTTCACCTCCTTGACGGGATAGTGGTCGAATGAGAGAAATCTCATCGGGACCTGGGTGAGAAACGAGGTGAGCTTTGACATATAGCCGTCAATATTGCCCCAGGCCCAGTTCGGATAGACATTGATGTAGCAGAAGTGCGACGGATCGACCGCCTCGATGTTTTTCACGATGGTGGCAAGGGTGGGGAAGTCGCTGACCTCAGGCTCGTCCTTGATGTGGTAGCCGAAAAGCGCCGGGTGATCCATCATGGCCTTCACCGTGTTCTCGGTGTCGGAGAAGAGTTCGTTACTTTCGGTAATCAGCTTGATTCCTGCCGTCTCCGCTCCGTCAAGCGCGAGCATCACCTTGTCGAGAGAGTCATACCAGCCGAGATAGACATTGATTCCGCAGTCCTTCATCGTGGCGAACCTCTGGGCATAGTCAGTCGGCTCGACATCCGTCCAGGCGATAATCGGGAACTGTCCGTCAACGGTCAGTCCGGTGAGGTCGACCTTGTTTGAACTGTTTCCGCCGCCGTTTACGCTGTTGTCCTTTCCGCAGGCCGCCGCCATAACGGCGACGGCTGCGAGTGAAAAAATTAGCTTTGCAGCTTTCATACGGTTTTATTTGCTAAAAGTAATCTTGTTTTCATTCTTGTCGTATTCGACGAGATAGATTCCCGGGGTGAACGTTTTGCTGACATCCTGCACACCATAATATAAAGGACTCTCGTCCTTTGCCACGAGGAAGTCCGGCGAGCCGGAAGTCCAGCCCTTGACCATATTCGCCCACGCGGTACCCGAGTAAAGATGGATGGCGAAGTCATCCGCAAGGTAGATGTAGGCGCGGAATACTCCTTCAGAGACTTTGTTGAGTGAGAGCGCCTGTCCTTTTGTCGGTTGGATGTCGGACTCTATAAGCGGATAATCAGTGTACGGACTCTGGGCGAAGCTGCAGTTCTTTCCGATGAGAATGTATCTGTCTGCCTGAAGATAATTGGAAGTGAGAAGCAGCCATTTCTGGGTCGGGAGATAATATACTTCGTAATCCTGTTCCGCTCCGACATATCTCGCCGTGCAGTTTGTGTCATCGATATCCGTAAAAACCGCGAGGTTCAACATTTCCGAGACTTTTGCGTCATCGAAGTTGACGAATCTGAGGATATTCCCCTTCTGCAGTTTCAATGACCAGATGGCGAGCCTGTCTTCGTATTCCGCCATCGCAGATTTGTCAACAGTGACAGTTGTCTTCCACGGTGTCAGGGATATTGTTCCGAGATTCAGTTTGTCGCCCGCCGCAAGGCTTGCGGGATTGGCTCCCACGACTTCTGTCCCGTTGAGTTCCGTGTCGTAGAAAGTGAAACGGAATCCCTTTGTGAAAGAAACCGGCGCAACGGCAAGATAATATGTTCCTTCAGCAAGCGTCTCTCCTTCCGCGGCCTCAATCTGAACAGTCTTTTCCCCTGCAACGATTTCAGGCGCAGATGTCCCGTCAAAGGAGATGACAGCGTCTCCGGCAATCCCCTCCGAGTTGTTGCCACGGAATGTGATTTTGCGGATACCTGTTTCTGTGACGGTGAACTGAATCAGGGCGGTGGCATTCCTGAAGTTAAGAACGCCGTCTCCATCAGCGTCCGCAACCATTATGTTGGCGGAGATGTCCTGTGCCGTTGCGGACTGGTCGGTCGGGATTGTCGAGCTGAAGGTTTTTTCGGAGTATGACGCGTCAGTGCCGTATGGGTAGATGGCGTGAAACTCTGTCGCGCCTTCGGAAACTGAACCTCTGAACTTGGCAGAAGTCGTTCCCGCCTCCTCGGTGAGGTCAAATTTATTCGGAGTCATCGACAATCCGTCAAAGACTGCGATTTTGTCTGTTCCCTCCCAAAGCACCTTCACTCCGTCCACGGCGGTCTTTGTGAAAGCATCGGAGGATGAAACGGAGAAAGTCATCGGAACTTTGTTCCCGGAAGGCTCCGACACGGAACTCCCTTTTGTGCAGGAAACACCTGCAATGGCTATTGCCGCTGCGAATATCAGTGGCTTGAATGTTTTCATATCCATATTCCTATTCATTACCAGACATAATCCGTGTCATTGAGTTTCTCCGTGTCAGCATAGTTGCTTCCGGCGAACCCCGTCTCGGTTGAAGCCTTTGCTTCAGAAATCTGCGGGCTGGAGTATTTCTCGTCAATTTTTTCCATAGTCAGGCGGCGTAAAATGAGAAAGGGGAGGGATGACCCTGAATCAACGGATCACCCTCACCTCTCTCCCGGTTAATTATTCCTTCGGTGAAAGGGTAATCTTGTTCTCTGTCTTGTTGTATTCGACGAGGTAGATTCCCGGGGTGAATGTCTTGGTGACATCCTGCACACCGTAACAGAAGTCACCCTCGGCCTTTACAACGAGGAAGTCCGGCGAGCCGGAAGTCCAGCCCTTGACCATATTCGCCCACGCGGTACCCGAGTAAAGATGGATGGCGAAGTCATCCGCAAGGTAGATGTAGGCGCGGAATACTCCTTCAGAGACTTTGTTGAGTGAGAGCGCCTGTCCTTTTGTCGGTTGGATGTCGGACTCTATAAGCGGATAATCAGTGTACGGACTCTGGGCGAAGCTGCAGTTCTTTCCGATGAGAATGTATCTGTCTGCCTGAAGATAATTGGAAGTGAGAAGCAGCCATTTCTGGGTCGGGAGATAATATACTTCGTAATCCTGTTCCGCACCTGTATATTTTGCAGTATTCTTCTCGTCATCAATTTCCGAGAATACGGCGAGATTCAGCATCTCAGAAACCTTGGCGTCGAAATTCGCGAAATTAACTATGTCTCCGGTCTTGAGTTTGAGTGACCAGATGGCGAGCCTGCCGTCGTATTCCGCCATCGCAGATTTGTCGACGGTGACGCTGTTGCCGCTGTCCGGAACTTCAGGTTCCGGTTCAGGCTCCGGTGTCGGTGCCGGATCAGGGTCGGCGTTGCCGGTTTCCATTCCTGCGAGGATGACTCCGGTGTATTTTTCAAGGGAGGCTTTCTTGCTTGTCTTGTCGTAGCTCAGCACATAGAGGCCTTCACTGAATGACGCTCCGGCATTGCCATAGTTGCCGTCGATTATGCCGGTCTCGGGGTCGGCTTCCCGCCCGGTGATGACGAGAGTCTCCGGGGTCGTCGATGTCCAGTCGAGTTCTGTCCCCCAGGCACGCTCGGAATAGATTTTCAGGGCGAAGTTCTCCTTGAGGTAGAGCATTGTCTTGAACTTGCCATCGCCTGTCTTCACGCAGGATGCCGCATCGAATGATTCAGATGCGCCTCCGGCAAACCAGCAGAGAGGATGTGTCTCGCAATACGGGGACATCGGGAGTGACGCGTTTTCTCCTGTCACCCAGAGCGCATCCTTGCAGGTGTACTGCTCCTTGACGATAATCCACTTGGTGTCAACTATGTAGTAAATCTCGAATTTGTCCCCGGTGTGTCCGGTGTAGCGTGCCGTGTTCTTCTCGATGTCGGCAAACCTGTCGCTCTGAAGAAGAGCTCCGTCAGGATAGTTGAGGAACACGACCCGGCTGTCCTGAACGAGAGGGAATGACCAATAGACATAATGTTCGCCGTGTGTCGCCATCTTTGAGAAGTCCACGGTTATCGTGTTGTCGATCATCTTGCAGATTTCCTCCGTGAACTGGTCGAAGCCAATCCATTTCAGACCGTATTCACCTGAATCAGGAGTGTTGAAAGTCCAGCTTTCTCCGGATGCGTCAACTTTGCCGTCCCCGGTGATTTTGGAAGCGATGGTGAAGCTCGTTCCGATTCCGGAGAGGTCTCCGTCAGTCCGGTAGCTGCCTTTCACTGAGGTCGGAATCATATTCCACACTTTCCCGTTGTTGTCGACGAGGTAGAGCGCGTCGAAAAGAGAAGCCGTGGTAATCTGGACATTGTTCTCATTCTCGAGAGTCAGTTTCGTGAGCATCTCGTCGGTATTCGAAACCCTGACCGTGACCTCCGGGTAGAACGCCGCGTCAAGCTGGGCGGCAGAAATCGGAAGGTCGAATTCTTTTTCAACATGAGCCGCCGTCCCTTCAAGCGTGAAGGTCGTGCTTGCAAGAATTTCCGCCCCTTTCTTTATCTCCACGCTGAGTTCATTGAGAGTACTTCCGCTCACGGAGACATCGGCGGAGAAATTCACCGGCTTGCCCACGAGGACGACCGTTTCATTGTTCAGACCGCGAAGCGTCGCATTCTCGATGACGGGCGCCTCAGGCTTTGCGACTTCCATCTCCTCCTTCTTGCAGGCGAGAGCGAGAAGAGAGGCTGAAGCCAAGATCAAAAATGATTTCAAGTAACGCATAATCTATGTAATTATATGGTTATTAATGAATTGTGTTTTTATTTTATTCTGAATATCGCGACATTCCCTTCTTCGAGAATGAAAGGCCTGTTGTCAAACCTTACATTCTCAAGGCTCTTCCCGGAGGCTTCAATGCTGTTGCCGGAGACCGGAATCAGACGTTTGACTTTCCCGGAAAATTCAATCGAGAGTGTCGCCGGAGCGGTGCAGTCGCTGTTCTGGACGGCAAGGTATTTCCTTTTGCCGTTGAAAATGAGCGAGACGACCGCCCCTTCACCGGAAATGTCGAGCTTCCGCACCCCTTCGAGAGCGTTGAGGTCAAGAGGGATTGTCCCCGCCGGGATGTTCGGTCCGATGTGCCAGACGTTTTCCACATCGCATCCGAGGAACACCGGAGAGTAAGCCTTTATTTCCGAATTCACCTGTTTCACAAGGTCATAGACTCCTGTCTTGCGGTGGTTTTTTGCGTCATACAGCCCGCCTGCGGTGAAATACTGGATGGCCTGCGCCCCGTAGAGAAGGTCGCTGAATACCTGCAGCCGCAGATGTCCGAGGGTCGGGACGGGGTAGAAAGCCGGCGGAGACGGAGGTCCGAGATGGTGCGATGTCGTGAGTGCGAATGCCCAGAACGGCTTGCAGTGCCGTTCCGCCATTGCGGAAACAAGTTCCAGGTTTCTGTACCAGCCCGGGCGTATCGAGATGCTTCCGTCTCCATTCTGTGTGACCGGGTAATGGTCGAAGGAATAGAACGGAACGTCGACTTCGGATGCGAAATATTCAATCCAGTCTTCGTAGCAGTCGCTTCCCCATGCCCATTCGGGGTAGAGGTTGATGTAGCACGGATGTTTTCCGTCGAGACTGTCGACTTTTGCGACAAGTTCCCTAAGCCACGGGATGTCCCAGGTCTCGGGCTCGTCTTTCAGATGCCAGGCGTACAGCGCAGGATGTTCCCTGAAGCGGGAGACTGCCTGCGCGGTCGAGTCTTTGACCTGCGGAAATCCCGGGATGAGCTTCAGCCCGGCCTTCTGCGCTTCGTCCAGAGCCGTCGCGGCTTCATCGGCCGTGCCGTAGAGCCCGAGATGGACATCGATTCCGCACTCCTTAAGCAGAGGGAAAACTTCCGCACTGTTCCGCGCCGAAACCCCCGCCCAGGTTATCACCGGAATGGTCTCCGGCTGCCCAGCCTGTTCCGCACAGGAGATGCAGACAGGCAGAAGCGCCGCCGCTATCATTGCATATAAGTTTCTCATATCTTTCAAGTTATGATGTCATAAAGCAGATTGAGGCAAACTTACAGCGCGGTCATATATATTTCGGCCTTGCTGCCGTCTCCGCCGCTGTCGGCCTCCTTGGTGAAATGGACGCGCAGTTCGTACACTCCGGCCTTGAAACTGCTGCCCGGACGGATGTAAACCCCGTCCGATGAAATGGCGGCGGTCTCCGGAGTCATCGAAGTCATTTCCACGAGAGTGCTCCACTTCACCCAGCGGTAGAGCTGGATGGCATACTCGTCCTTGAGATAGATGCGGATGCGGAAGTCCCCCTCGCTGTCTTTCACTGCCGCGAGCGTGGCGAAGCGCACCTTGCCGTCTCCGTCGAGGTATTTGAGTTCGTGCTCAGAAGAGTCGTTGCCGAGCGGGAAGCAGGCCTTGATTCCAGTAACCCAGAGCTGATCCGATGTGTTGAACACGGCGTAGTTGAGTATCATCCAACCGGTGTCCGTGTCGTAGTAGAAACTCCAGTCCGCGCTGTGCCCGGTGAACTTTGCGGATGTGTCGGAGAGAATCTCGAAGCGGTCGCTCTGGAGCATTTTGTCCAACACTCCGAATCCGTTGAAGGTCACCTCGCAGTCCTGCACGAGATGCACCCGCTCAAGGGCAAGGTAGGTCACTCCGCTCTGAGTCTGGGATTCCAGCAAGTTCTTGTCGAGGTTCACGGTGAGATTCACGAGTTTGTCGATTTCAAAACTGTAGATGTCGAAGCCGAACTTGCTGAACCCGTAACCTTCGGTGTCGGGGACAGTTATCGCCTCACCTTCCGAGCCTTCACCGAGCACGCTGATTTTCCCGTCTGAAACTCCCCAGACATAGCCGCTGTAATCCGGCTTTCCTCCCGAGACTTTCTCGGTCACATAGACTTTCGTCCCGAGAGAGGTCAGGTCAGTGCCCGGGGCGGTGCTGTAGACGAAACCGGTGGTCTTCACGAGCAGGAACTGTGAGCCGTTCTCGTCCACGAGCAGAAGTGAAGCGGGAGCGTCCGGGCGCGACACGGAAACGTTCCTGTCCCGGGAGATTCGTGTGGAGTTCTCGCCGCCGGCGACATTGTCCGCACGGACGCTCACTTCCGGGTAGAATCCTCCGTCATCGAGCTTGGCGGCGAAAGGCATCACGAATTCGAACTCGATCTCGGCATCGTTTCCGGAGAGCGCAGCCTCGTGGGTGACGACGGTGTTGTCTCCGTATTTGACCGTGAGAGACCAGCTTTTCAGTTCGTTGTAGTCATCGTTGATATGTGCGCTGAACTTGACGCTTTCCCCGGCGACGATTCCGGCCTTTCCGCCGGCGGTGACGGCGGCGTCTTCGATGAGCGGGCGCGACGCCCACTCCGGCCAGGTGACATCCTTGCTCACCTTGTCCTCACATCCCGTGAGGGACAGCAGAGCGAGGAGGGGAAGCGCGGAGAGATATTTAATGAATTCCTTTTTCATATTATAGCATATTGAATGACAGTATATTACCATAGTCTTACATCGCCTCGGCCTTCGCAAGGTCTTCTTCCCATCCCTCTCTGTTCCAAGTCTGCTTCAGAGTCTTGCCGATTTCGGCGGCCTCGTTCACGGCGTAGTCAGGAATAGGGACATACTGATGGGTCGGAACAGCCCCCTTGCAGGCTTTCACTCTTGTGGCGTAGCGGTTGAAACGGATAAGGTCGATTTTTCTCATCCCCTCAAACCAGAACTCGTGCCCTCTCTCGTCAAGAAGTGCGTCGAGGAAGGCCTCCACCGAAGCTGTCTTTGAAGACGGAAGTCCTGCAAGCCCTGCACGGCTGCGGACCTCGTTCACGGCTGCCACGGCCTCTGCGGATGGTGCCGAACCGCTCTGGCGAACCTCCGCCTCGGCGAACATCAGCAGCACGTCCGCCCATCTCGCGAGAGGGAAGTCGTTGCCGAAGCACGGGGCTGTCGCGGTCTCAGCCGGATATTTGTACGGAACATATCCGTCCCATTCCGATTTTCTCCCGATTTCCGCAGGACCCCACCATTCTCCCGATGTCGTGTAGTACTCGGTTATGATGCTCTCTTTCCTGAGGTCTCCGCTTTCGAATGTGTCGTAGAATTTCGGCGCGAGATTGAAAGTCATTCCCCATCCCGGACCGCAGACCGCGAACGGAGTGTCGTTCCCGAGGTCGTCCTTTTTCGCGGCGTTGTTCGGCATCGCGAGCATCGCGAACGGATTCATGCTGCCTTCCTTGAGGTTGCCTGTGGAGGAAGGGTCGCAGCTGATTGCGCCTATGATTTCGCAGTTGAAGTCGTTGGCTTCGCGGAACATCTCCTTATACGGGTTCGTTCCCGACTTGAACAGGGAATATTTCCCGGTGTTCAGCTCGCGGTATAGCGAGACGGCCTTTTCATACCATCCGCTCATATGGGAACCCTCGTTGAGGCAGTGCCTCATCAGGTAAACCCTTGCGAGGTCGCGTGTGAACCTGCCTCTGTCGGACTGGGTCTCCGGGGCATACTGCGCTGCAAAGTCGAAATCGTCGTAAATCCACTGCGAGATGTCGTCAAGCGACGGGCGCTCGGCGTTGTTTAGAGCCTCGCTGTTTTCAACATCTTCAGGATTGACAATCAGCGGCACCGGTCCGTAGACGTGGAGGAGATTGTACATATGCAGCCCGCGGCAGAGGCGTGCTTCGGCGAGTATCTCCCTTTTCTTCTCTTCCGAAACCTTCTCTGTCGAGGCATTCTGGATTGTGCCTATGACGCTTGTGAACCGTGTCACTTCGCGGGTCTTCGGGTAGTTGTTTGGCTGGGTGTCGCTGAGCGTGCCTCTCGAGTAGTAGCGGCACAGCGAGAAGTTCGCCTCGGACCATTGCCTGTAGTTGATGTCCCAGACACCGTCCACCCATGGGGCCTCCACATCGGAAGTGGTGTCGAACTGTTTCAGCACTCCGCCGGCTGGGATGTACCACGGATGCTGGTTGCCGCTCGATGCGTAGAGGGAATAGGTCCAGGTGTTCGTGAACGGGATGTAGCAGGACATCATCAGAGATTTGTAGTCGTTCTCCGAAACCGGAAAATTCTGTTCGCTCAGGATTCCGTAAATCTTCGGGTCGAAGTCCTTGTTGCAGCCTGCGCAGAGCAGCAGGAGCGCCGCAGCGCAGTTTATGATGCGTATTATCTTTTTCATTGTGATGCCCTCCTCCTATTTGAAATTGATTTTTGCTCCGAGCGAGTAGCTGCGTACCATCGGATAGCCTGCCGGAGACGAACTGTTTCCCGTGTAGATTTCCGGGTCCACTCCCGAGAACTTCGTGAATGTCAGAGGATTCTGCGCATCGAAATAGATGCGGATGTTTTCGATTCTCTTCGACAGTACCTTGCCGAGCAGTCTGCCTTCAATGTTGTAGCCGAGGGTTATGTTCCTCACGCGCACGAAAGACGCGTTCTGCCTGCCGAGATCCCATCCCGCATTGCCCGGGAGAGCGTCGGCGCGGGTCGTCGCGATGCCGGCGAGAGTTCCGTTGTCATTGGTCTGGGAATTCCAGATGAGGTAGGCGAACTGGTTGGAGTTCTGAGGCGGGCTGTAGGAGAGCGCGCCGGCGTTCGCCCAGGAGAGCGCGTAGTTGTACTTGGTCGCGCCGAACTGTCCGTAGAGGAAAATGTCGAGATCGAAGTTCTTGTAGGTGAATGTATTGCCGAAACCTATGCTGATTTTCGGAAGAACGTCATCCATATAAATGTCGTCCGTCGTGATGATTCCGTCCCCGTTCCTGTCCTCGATAATCGGATATCCCGGCTTCTGGGAGTTCTCCCCGAGGCTCAGCTGCGAGTCGGGCATATTGGAGCGGTCGGCGTTGATTATGCCTGTGACGTGGTAGTAATACTGCGCGTTCATAGGCTCCTTGTCGCGAATCTGATAGACCTGATAGTCGTAGTTTTCGGTGCGCTCGACCCAGTACATATTGTAACGGGTCAGAGTGAGCGATGATGTCCAGGTGAAACCTCCGAGGTTCTTGATGTTCACGCTGTTGAGCATAGCGTCCCATCCCGCGCGGTAGTAGTGCCCGTAGTTGACCGGCCTTGTCCCGACCATGCTCAGCGGCTCTCCCGGAGCCTCTCCGAGCAGATCCGTGACATCGTTGCGGAATAGGTCGAAACTTCCGTAGAGCCTGTTGCCGAGGAAATAGAAATCGACTCCGATGTTCTTCATCACGGTCTTCTCCCAGGTTACGTCAGGGTAGTCCGAGCCTGACTTGATGTAAGGGATGTAGTTCACCGAATTGTCGCTGAACTTCACATAGCTCGGGGCCATGGAGTAGAGTCCGTAGAGCGATGTCCCGAGGTTGTCACGTCCTGTGACTCCGTAACTTGCCCTTATTTTCAGCAGGTTTATCCATTTGACGTTCTGCATCCACTTTTCACTAGTGATTTTCCACGCTGCGGAAACGGAAGGGAACCACGCATATTTCTTGGAAGGGAAGAACTTGTCCGTCCCGTCGCGGCGGAGTGTCGCGGAAACGACATAGCGGTCAAGCACGTCCACGGCAAGCCGGCCGAACTGCGAGCGTTTCTCGTTCTCCCATTTCGATGAAGTCGGGGTGAACGGGCCTTCGGCGGCGGAGATGTTGTCCGTCCCGATGTTGTCGTTCGCGTTCTTGAAATCGACTTCGAGACCGCTTCCGGACTGGTTGTAGATTCCCATTCCGAGAACGGCGTCTATGCTGACGATGTCCTTGAACTTCTGGCTGTACATTATCATCCCCTCAATGGTCTGGTCGTCGCGTGAAGCATCGCCGACATGTCCTCTGGACACTCCCGCGACCTCGTACCAGAGCATGGTGGTCGGGATGTAGAGATTTCTCTTCGCGGTCTCACGGTTCAGGCCATAGACCCCGCGCAGCTTGATTATGTCTTTCCAGACATTGATGTCTGTGGAAAGGTTCACATACCATCCGGAAGACTTCGTGTTGTCATTGAACATCGCCATCTCCGCAGGGTTTGCAGTCGAGCGGTAGCGCATATAGTTCCCCTCGCTGTCATAGACGGAATAGTTCGGAGGGAACATCAGGGCCGACTGCAGGGCATCCTTGCCCACGCCGCCCGCACCGCCTCCGTCAGCGTTGGAGTTCGTGAAGCTGTTGGAGAAGATGTTCATTATTGAGGAAATCTTCATGAACGGGAAGACCTGCGCCGTGAGGTTGCTGCGGAGCGTGTATCTCGTCATCCCCGAGTTGATCACGGTTCCGACCTGGTCGTAGTAATTCCCTCCCACATAGTACTTCACATACTTGTTGCCTCCGTTGATTGACAGCGAGTGGTTGTTGATGCTTCCCGGCTTCATTATGTAGTCGAGCCAGTTCGTGTCCGTGGCGGATGCAATCTGGTCGGGATAGAAGACCGGCGACCATCCTCCGTCGTAGTCGTTGACTCCGTAAGGCTTCATATCGTGGTTCAGAAGGTAGCTTTCCTTGCTGAACACGTTCGCGAAGTTCATATATTCGTATGAGCTCAACGGCTGGAGATATTTGTAGTTGCGGACGAAAGAGTAGCTCGATTCGAGGGTCACGCGAGGAGAACCTTCCGCACCCTTCTTGGTCGTTATGAGTATCACGCCGTTGGCAGCGTTGATTCCGTAGATTGCCGCCGACGCGTCCTTGAGGACTTCGATGGATTCGATGTCGCCCGGATTCAGCCCGGCGAGCCCGGCCCTGTTGATGGAGTTCGGAGTCTCGATGCTTCCGTTGCCCACTTCGAGAGAGCCGCTCGGCATCATGATTCCGTCTACGATGTAAATCGGGGTTCCGCCGCCTCGGATGCTCACGTCGACATTTCCTCCCGGCTGCGGGCTGCTGATGTTGGCACGGAGTCCGGCCGCCTTTCCCATAAGCATCTGGGACATGTTGCTGGTCGCGCTCTTGGCAATCTTTTCAGTTTTGATTGTCGCCACCGAGGTGGTCAGGTTCTTTCTCGAAGTGGTTCCGTAGCCGACTGCCACCGCCTCTTCAAGCAAAACCGAGTCATCTTCGAGCCTTATTTCGATTTCGGCGTTGCGGGTCGCCCTGTACTCCTGCGAGGTGTAGCCGAGGGAGGCGAATTCAATCGTGTCCCCTTTTCTGACCGTGATGCTGAAATTTCCGTCAATGTCAGTTATGACTCCCGTCTTCGTACCTTTGACAAGTGCCGAAGCGCTGATGACCGGCTCTCCGTCGCTGTCGATGACGCGCCCTTTGACGGTGACGGTTTCAGAGGCTGCCTGTTTTGGGGTCACGACAATCTTGTTTCCTACGACGGTGTATTGGAGACCGGCTCTGTCCAGTTCGGCGTTGAGAACGTCGGAGAGTACGAGTCTGTCGGAAACGATGTTCACGGCTCCCTTGCCTTCGATTTCCGAGTCTCTGTACGAAAAGTTCCAGTCTGTCTGCCTTTCAATCTCTGTGAAAAGCTGTTTCAGTGTCGCGTTCCGGAGATTCAGGCTTATCCTGTCCTGCTGGGCGTATGCCGACGCGGAGAACAGCAGGGCGAAAACAAGTCCGAGAATCACCGGGCGCAGTGACAATGGTTTCATGATCGTTTTGGAATTTGGTTAAACTTTTAATGTTACGGGTATATCGTGGTGTCCGTTTTTCTGTCGTAGGTCGTCGTTACCTATGGATTTCGATGTGGTCGTCGTGGATTTCGTAAGTGAATCCATAGTGCATCTTGAGTATGTCGAGGACTTCACGGATTCTGTGTTCCGTGAAAGTTCCGGTGTAACGGTCCGTGAGGTTTATGTCTCCGGAACATTCGATATTCACCATGAAATGCCGCTGAAGGATGTCGAGAACCTGATAGAGGGGTTTGTTTATGAAGACCATCCTGTCTTCGAGCCACGCCGTCTCGACCGAATTGTCCGTCCGCATCCTGTTCATCCTGCCAGTGTTCCCCGAGATAATCGCTTTCTCGTTCGGCGAGAGCATCATTTCGGAGTCACCGTAGCACAGACTGATGCTGCCCTCAATCAGCGAAACCTCCTTCATCCCGTTGTCGGGATTTGCATATACATTGAATTTGGTTCCGTGGACGGTGATTGTCATCCCCTGTGCACTGACGCTGAATCTGCTGTCCGGATTCTTGGCGACATCGAAATATCCCTGCCCGACAAGTTCCACGTTCCTGCCGTCCTGTCCGAAGGCTGCGGAGTAGCGGAGCTGCGATTTAGGGCTGAGCGTGACTTTCGTCCCGTCCGGAAGAACCACCATTGACCTGTCATCGCCCCCGGAGGCGATTCTGATTTCTCCGGATGCGAAGCGGTCGAAGCGCTTCCCGATGTCCGCCATCCTTATGCCCAT